>NZ_BHZI01000038.1 GCF_004305975.1 Streptomyces otsuchiensis | reverse complement strand
CTCCCGCCCCGACGCGACCCCATGACGGCGACCGCTCCGGGCAGTTCTACGGGAACTGCAGCCGGCCGAGCGTCCCCTGGAAGACGTGGAGATCGTCGACCGCCCCCGGCCAGTACTCACCCCAGCCGTCGGACGTACGCGCCCGGCCGACCTGCAGGGAGTCCTCGGCCGCGAAGGGGAACACCCCGTCCGCCCAGCTGGCGGCGGGCACGCACTCCGGCCCGTCGTCCTCGTCGCAGACAACCTCCATCAGCCACTCGTCCAGGTAGAGCTCCGCCCGCTGGGTCGCGGCGTCGTACACCACGGCGATGTGGTGCCAGCTGCCGGTGTGGATCCAGTGGCCGTGCTCGACGGTGACCGAGATGGCGTCCGGCGAGTCCTCCGAGGCGAGGGTGACCTGCCACAGACCCCAGTCCGGTTCCTCCGGATCCGGCACGACCCGGATCACCATCGCGTCCCGCTCCGCACCCGCCAGACTGAGCAGGGTCACCGGGCCGTCCGGGGCCCGGTCCAGACGGGCCCAGGCCGCGACCGTGAAACTGTCGGAGGTGTCGATCGGTACCACGGTGGTCCGGGCGTGGCCGTCCGCACCGTCGAGCAGCAGCGCACCGGCCCACCAGCCCTCGCCGAACGCGGTGCCGCCGTGCAGGGCGAGGTCGTTGGCGAACGGCGACACGTCGGGCGTGGCAGCCGCACCGTCGTCGAACGGCCAGTGGCCGGCCAGGACGGGCGCCCGCGCGGCCAGCCGTTCGATCTCCTCACCACCGAGGACACGCCCGTGGATCCGCAGGTCGTCGATCTCACCGGGGAAGTACCCCCGGAGGTCGCCGTCGAGGCCACCGGCCCCGATCAGGAACGGGCCCCGCGCGGTCCACGCGCCCGTGTACGGGACACTGCCCGCCTGGCGGCCGTTGACGTGGAGGGTCAGGGTCTCCTCGACGGAGTCGTGCACTCCGGTGAGGTGCACCCACCGACCGTCCTGGGCCCGCACCCCGTCCGGCTGCGTCGCCGAGACCCCGGCCGCGCCGGGCGCGTCGCTGGCGCGGTGGCCGAAGCTCCAGCGGTCCGCCGAGACGGAGTAGGAGAGCTCCGGCCCCGGGGCGTGCTCCCCCGCGTGCGTGGCGACCACGGCCGAGCCGTCGACCAGGTCCTTGTCCAGCCGCGCCCAGGCGGAGATCGCGAAGTCCCCCGCGGTGTCGACGGGACCCGCCGCGGTGCGGGCGTAGCCGTCCACGCCGTTGAAGGCGGCGGCCGTACCCGCCATGCCGGGCACTCCCGTGGTCACCCCGCCGTGGAAGACCGCCGGGCGGGCGTCGCCACGACCGGTGACGGTGGAGGCGCCGGCGGACTCGTCGAGAGCGAACACGGAGAGCGCCGGCCGTCCGGGCGCCTGTTCGACGCGCCGGCCGTCGTGGAGACGGTCGACCCCGTCGGCCTCGGCGACCATCGCGTAGTCGAAGAGCCGCACCTCGTCGATGGCGCCGGGGAAGTGGCCGGTGACGGCTGCCCCGTCGCGTTCCGCCCCGATCCGGAACGAGCCCTGCGCGGTCCAGCCCGAGGTGTGCGGGGTCTCACCGGCGAGTCGGCCGTCGACGAAGAGCCGCAGCCGGGTCCCGTCGTAGGACCCGACGAGGTGGACCCACTCCCCCACGGTGGACGGCACCTCGGCGAGGACGGTGTCCAGCGCGCTGCCGGCGGTGTCGCCGACGCTCCGGGAGAAGGCCCACCGGCCGGAGTCGCCGACGTGGTGGAGCATGAAGCCCGTGGCGTGCCGGCCCGACTGCTGGAGGACCACCGACGCGTCGTCGCGTGAAGCGTCGAGCCTGGCCCAGGCCGCCACCGTGAACGGTCTTCCGGTGTCGACGACATGTCCCGTGCGGGCGGCGTATCCGGTGGCGCCGTCGAGTTCGAGCGCGCCACCGACCGCGCCGGGGACGCCCGGGGTGGCGCCGCCGTGCAGGGTGGCCTCGTGGACGGGAGTCTCGGGCAGCGCGTGCTCGGCGCCCGCGTCGTCGTCGAACGCCCAGAGGGCGCGGGGCTGTTCGCCGGCGCCCACCCTGAAGAAGTAGGTGGCCGGCGCGGAGACCCGGCCGGAGGCGTTGATCGCCTGAGCGGTGACCCGGTGGACCCCGGGGCGGTCGGGCAGCACCTGAACACTCCGGGAGGCGCCCGCCACGGTCGGAACCACGTTGGCGGGGTGCGGGTCGTTGTTGACGCCGTACCGGTAACGGGTGACCTCGTCGTCGCCGGAGGTGAACGTGAACGTGCCGTAGTGACCCGCGCCCTGGTGCCAGCCGTCCAGTGGATCCCCCGGGTCGCTCTCGGGGAAGCGGTCCGAGGAGATCTGCGGCGGCGCCGGTGCCGCGGCGATCCGGCCCGTGAACGACGCCGTCGTCTGCGCCGGCGCGACCGCCGTCGCGGGAACCACCCCCACCAGCAGCGCCACCGCGCACACACCCGCCACGGCCGTCGCACGCAGGCCGGACAGGCGTATTCGTCGAGCCATCCCCCGCTCCTCCCCAGAGCATCCGGTCGCCCTCACATGTGAGGGACCGAAGGAGAATACGGTGACCCCGCGCACGTCGTCCACTACGTTGAGCAGGGGCTTTCCGCCCGGCGATTCACCAGAAAGCAGACAGTTCGGACCAGGACATCCATGCCAGGAGGCCCAGATGTGATCATTTCACGACCACCTGGTATCTGATCCGCCGTCAGCGAACAGCATCGGACGCCAAGCAGGGCAGCCGGGGACCCATGGCGGAACACAGCGGTCCGGTTACGGGGCATGCTCCGCGAGGGGGCGCGAGGACCGGCGCCATCGCGCAATTTCATGTACGCATGCGCGCAAGTCCCGCGAGGCGCCACATTAAGGGAACCTTAAGGCTGGAGCGGGTCGCAACGCCCGGTCCTGGGCGAATGCCACAGGGGCGGTGATTACCGCTGGTCACGAGGGTAGTGCGCAACGTGCGCCCCCTTCGCGCCCGCGTGCGCCGGGTGGTGACGGGGCATCGGAGCAGTGAATTTGCACAAGAAAGGACCACGCACTCGGCATATGCACGCCATGATGGAGCCATGGCAGTCACCGCGAGCGGCTCCCGTCGAGGAGTAGATACCGATCACGAACTCATCAGCGCCGCAAGGGACTTGAGATGCGATGCCACGGCGCAGGAAGTTCGGCTGCCGAACCGGCCGGAGGCCGCCTCGGCGGCACGCCGGCTGACCCGCGTTCACCTGCACAGCCGCTGGATGCTCGGTGCCGAACTGACCGACAACGCGGTGCTGCTGGTCTCGGAGCTGGTCAACAACGTGCTCCAGCACGCGGGCGCCCAGACGTTCTCCCTGCGGATCAGGCGTCGGCGCGGATGGGTTCGCGTCGAGGTCCGTGACCCCTCACGCTCGCTGCCCTGCCTCCTGCCCGTCGGGGCGCTGGAGCCGACCGGGCGCGGGCTGTGCCTGGTGAACCATGTGTCGGACCGCTGGGGCGTGGATCTGCTGCCCCTGGGCAAGTCCGTCTGGTTCGAACTGCGCGTGACGGGCTGAGCCCGCCGCTCCGGATCACCTCGCACGGCCCGCGGCGGTGACGCGCCGGTGCCGTCGGCTGTGACCGTGGTTGCGGCTCTGTGGCTCAGCGCACCCCGCGCCGGTTGGTCGCCGCCCGGCGCCGGCGGTCATTGCACAGGAGGCACTTGCCCCACCCCGGCGGCAGCGGGTCCTCCTTGTCACCGTGGAGAGGATCGACCGCGCCCTGCGGATGCACGCGGCAGCCGGTCGCCCCCGGACCGGCGCTGAGCGCGAGCGCGGCCGCCTGGGCGCGGCGCAGGGCGTCCACCAGCACGTCCGCCTGTTCGCCCGTCGGCATCTCCTGGTCGAAGGCGATGTCGGAGGCCGTGCGCAGGGCCACCTGGAGCTCCCGCCAATCGCTCTGCTCACTCATGCCCGCCAGCGTAGGCCCTGCCTCGGACAGGCGCGCTCGCGGACGGCACTCTCCCCCGGACACCGCGCACCCGAACAGCACGCTCCCGGACGGCGCGCTCCCGGTCAGCCCGAGGGCGACGTGCCCGCGGTGGCCAGCCGCTCCTGGGTGACGGTGCAGTAGACGCCGCGTTCCTCACGCTCCCAGACGCCGTACCACTCCTGGAACCGGGCGACGCTGTCGAAGGTGGCCTGGTCGTACACGCCGGTGACCTCCACCCGGAAGTGGTCGCCCAGCTCGTTGAGGCGTTCCTGGAGGGCCCGGACCTCGGGGCCCTCGTCGCCGGGGCCGAGCACCGTCTCCGGCGGGGTCGTCCGGTCCTCCTGCGGGGTTTCGGACTCCGGTGGGGCGGGAGGAGCGGTGTCGTCGGACGGGGCGGTATCGCTCGCGCGGGGCCCGCCGGACTCCCGCGGCGGGGCGGAACGGTCCGGGACACCGGCGCGCTCCCGTTCCTCGTCGGGGCCAGGCCGGCCGGGGGGCTCGGGGGCGCCGCTCTCGGGCAGCGCGGCGTCGTCCGCGACGCCGTCGTCATCGGGTGCGGGCGCCTGCTCGTCGGCCTCGTCCTCCGTGTCGTCCTCGTCGCCGGAGACGGTGTCGCCGTCGGGGAGCGCGATGCTCGGCCCGGGGTCGGCGTCCAGCCGTGCGTCACCCTCGCCGGTCCTGCCGCCGAGCAGGGAGACGGCCACGGCCGTGGCACCGACCGCCACGGCGACCGCGCCGCCGGCCAGCAGGGTGCTCCGGGCCCGTCGGCGGTGCTTCCCGCGGCGCGGGCGTTCCAGGACGACGGCCTGCTCCAGGTCGTGCCCTCCGGGCTCCGGCGGTGCACCGGTGCCCGTGGGTCCGGCGTCGGCGGGCGGGCCGGCGTGCTCCGGAGGGGCGGCGCTGACGCCGGGCAGGCGGGCCGTGCTGGAGAACATCGCCAGGTCACCGGGGTCGGGTCCGCGCTCGGGAGGGAGCAGAGGCTGGATGGGGCGTTGTGCCGACGCCTCGGGACTCGGGGCCGCTTCCGCGCGGGGCAGGGCGACCGTACCGAGGTCGTCGCCCGCGTGGCTCTGGCCGTGCCGGTTCTCCGGACCGTCCCGGCCGTCCCGGCCGGCCGTGCAGCCGCAAAGCCGCTCCCCGTGGCCCGCACTGTGGCGGCCTCCGGCGCAGGACGGTTCCCGGCCCATGACGTCCTCCCCCTTGACGTTCGACGGCGGTGTGATGATGCCACATGGCTCCCGGTGGCGAGCAGGTGCTCACCGGCCAACGTGGGCACCCCGGCGGCGTCCCGCGGAGAGCGCGGACGCTTGGCCGGAGGACGGCGCCGGCCGGCGGGCCCGCGACATGCCGACGACGTGGGCGACCGCGCCGGGACCGCTGTCAGTGTCGGCTGACATTCTCCCAACTACCCCTGTGGCGAACGATTACGGAGATCCGACATGTCCTCCCGCCTGGATGCCCACGAGCATCTCGAAGCACCGGTCAGCTCACCGTCCGGGACCTGGTCCCTGACCTATGACCACGAAGGCCGCGCCGTAGTCGTCGACGCGGCGGGCACCACGACGTGGCGGGCCGGCGCACCGGGCAGGCTTTCGCTGGAGCTCGCGGGCGATCTGGTCGTCCAGCGGGGAGAGGAGGAACTCTGGCGCCGGCCTCTCCCGGCCCCCCGGCAGATCGACTCGCTGCGCGTGACCGACGACGGCGACGCCCTGATCTGCCGCAGCGGCGACGTCGCGGTGCACAGCCTGGTGCACGGGCCGGTGGAGACCGTGGTCCTCGGTGACCGGGCGCCGTTCGCGGAACTGGGCGACGGCCGGTGCATACAGTGGGAGGACGGCCGCCGCAGCGCCACGGTGAGCCTGACCGGCGAGCTCCGCGAGGAGCGGGCGGACCACCGCGGCATGCCGCTCGGCTCGACCAGCCTCGTGGTCTCCGAGTCGCGCCGTCTGGACCGTCCCGGGACCTGGCTGACCTGGCGGTTCCTCGACGACGAGCGGGGCTCCGGCTGGGAGCTGGTGCTGGTGGACGCGGCCGACCGCGTGGTGTGGGGTCTGAGCCGCGGCGACATCGACCCCGCGGACGGCGTCGGCGGGGAGAGGACCGCGGAGGAGACCGCGGTGCTGCCGGACCAGCCGCTGCCGGTGGAGGAGTCGGGCGGGTACGAAGACGCCTGGGCGGAGGAGCTGGGACTCGATGACTGGTACTGCGTCACCGTCGTGCGCGACACCGCTCCCGACACCGTGCTGACCCGCCTGGGCGCGGAGCCGGAGGAGATCACGACCGCCACCCAGCAGCAGCTGTTCCGGCGCACCAGCTTCGAGGACCGGTCCGGCCACGACAGCGCCGCCATCGCCTTCCCCCTGGGGCCGCACACCCTGCTGGTGGAGCACTCCGGCTGGGCGGCGTGGCGGCTTCCCGCGCTGTCGGTGGGCGCTGTCGCGGTGACGGTCTACAGCGTCATGGGCGACGAGCGGTTCATGGTCAGCCGCGACGGGCAGACCCTGGCCGGCTACCAGGACGAGACGTTCGGGGAGCCGGGGATCGGCGACCCCGAGCCGGCGGTCATCGCGCCCGCGCTTCGGGAGATGGGGCACGACCAGCTCGCCGAGAGGAACCTCGCCCACCGGCCCTTCCACGTCGCCGACGGCTGGGAGGAGGACCTGGACGAGGACGAAGAGCACGAGGACGAGGACCAGGAGGTGGACAGCCTGGAGCTGATGTGCCGGGTCGCACGCGTCCGCCCCACCCCCGCCCACGTCCGCGCGCCCGGCCGCGTCTGGATCGCCACGGCCCGCTGAGCGAGGTTTCGCCGGGGCTCGGCCGGCCCGCCCCACCCGGGGCCAACCGGCCGAGCCCTAGGTCCTACGACCGTTCGGACTAGGGCAAAAACCCGATGGGCACTGTCGTTGCCCGGCCGTAAGCTCAGCTCTGATGTCTGCCTCCGCCACCACCCCGCACTCCCCTGCCCGGAAACGCTCCGTCGTTCGCTCGCTGCTGCGGCTGTGGCCCTACGTGCGCCCGGTCCGTGTCCGGTTCTTCTCCGCCGCCGGCGTGGCGGTGGTGGCCTCGTGCATGTCGCTGGTCTTCCCCTTGATCCTGAAGTGGATCGTGGACGGCCCCATCACCGAGCGGGACTTCGCCGGGGTGTGGCTCGGCGGGCTGCTGCTGCTCGGGGTGGGCATCGTGGAGGCGCTGCTGTTCGGGCTGCGGCGCTGGCTGGTCGCGCGGCCGCTGGCGGGGGTGGAGGCGGCGATGCGCGCCGACCTCTACCGCCACTCGCAGCGGCTGCCGGTCGCCTTCCACGACCGCTGGGCCTCGGGCCAGCTGCTCTCCCGCGCCACCGGCGACCTTCAGCAACTGCGGATGTTCCTGGCGTTCCCGCTGACGTTCCTGGTGGTCAACGGCTCCACCATCCTGGTGGGCTGCGTGATCATGCTGTCGCTGAACTGGCAGCTGGCCCTGCTGCTGATCAGTCCGATACTGCCGCTGGTCTGGGTCTGCACGGTCTTCGAGCGGCAGTTCTCGGTGGCCTCGCGGCGTGCGCAGGACCAGATGGGCGACCTCACCACGGTGGTGGAGGAGTCGGTCCTCGGTATCCGGATCATCAAGGGTTTCGGGCGGCATCGCAGCCAGGCCCAGGCGTTCCGGGCGCTCTCGCAGCGCCTGTTCGACACGGAGGTGCGCAAGGCGCGGCTGCTGGGCTGGATCCTGGCGGTGATCTTCATCCTGCCGGAGCTGGTGCTGGGCGCGGTGCTGGTGATCGGCGTGCTCCAGGTGGCGAGCGGCGCGATCACGGTGGGGACGCTGGTGGCCTTCACCGCGATCGCGCTGGCGCTGCGCTGGCCGGTGGAGTCCATCGGTTTCATCCTCGCGATGTGCAACGAGGCGTCGACGGCGACCGACCGGTTCTTCGAGGTCATGGACACCGAGGTGCCGCCCGAGCCGGCCGCGGGCGCTGTCGCGGCCATCACCGCGCGGGCGCGGCCCGACGAGGCCGCCGACGGGCTGCGGTTCGCCGGTGTGACCTTCCGCTTCCCGGACGCCGCACCGGAGAGCGCGTCGGTGCTGGAACGGGTGGATCTGCATGTCCGAAGCGGCGAGACGATGGCGCTGGTGGGCGGTACCGGCAGTGGCAAGACGACGCTGACCGCGCTGGTGCCCCGGCTGCACGAGGCCACCGGGGGCACCATCACGCTGGACGGCCGCGATGTCGCGGCGATGCCGCGCCCGGAGGTGCGCCGTCTGGTGTCGGTGGCCTTCGAGGAGCCGACGCTGTTCTCCGCGACGGTGAGGGAGAACATCCTCATGGGCGTCGACGAGGAGGACCCGGCCGGGCCCGCCGGGGACGCGGAGTTCGAGCGGGCCCTGCGGATCGCCCAGGCCACCGGCTTCGTGCACGCGCTGCCGAACGGCCCGGACACCGAGGTCGGTGAGCAGGGCATGAGCCTGTCCGGTGGTCAGCGCCAGCGGCTGGCGCTGGCGCGTGCCGTGGTGGGCCGTCCCCGGTTCCTGGTGCTGGACGATCCGCTCTCGGCGCTGGACGTGCACACCGAGGCACGGGTGGAGGCGGCGCTGCGGGAGGTGCTGGTGGGCACGACCGCCCTGGTCGTGGCGCACCGGCCGTCCACGGTGATGCTGGCGGACCGGGTGGCGCTGCTGTCCGGTGGACGGATCGCCGCGGTGGGCACCCACGCGGAACTGCTGCGGGACTCGGCCGAGTACCGCCATCTGATGACCGGTGCGGATCTCCCGCCGGCGCCGGACGAGGCCAGAGAGGAGGTGCCGGCCCGATGACGACCGCCGTCACGGACCGGGACGCGAGGCATCCCGAACCTGAGCCGGAGCCGGAGGAGGGCGCGGCGCCGCCGTCCCCCGGGTCGGCCGACGACCCGTTCGCGCAGGACCGGCTGCCCGCTCCGCCGGGCGCGCCGCGCAGACTGCTGCTGTCGCTGCTCCGTCCGCAGCGCCGGCCGGTACTGCTGGCCGCTTTTCTCCTGCTGCTGCAGCAGGCGGCGGTGCAGTCGGGTCCGCTGCTGATCGCGATCGCCATCGACCGGGGGGTGCCGGCGGCGATGGCGGAGGACTACGGCCCGCTGATCGGGGTGGCCGTCGCCTACGGGGTGGCGGCGCTGGGTTCCGGGCTCCTGCTGTACAGCTTCTTCCGGGTGCTGGCCCGCGGCAGTCAGGGTGTGCTGCTGGATCTGCGCGCGCGGATCTACCGGCACTCCCAGGCGCTGAGCCTGGACTTCCACGACCGCTACACCTCGGGCCGGCTGATCTCGCGGTCGACCAGCGACGTGTACTCGCTGCGCGAACTGCTGGACGAGGGCATCCAGACGCTGCTGACGGTCCTGGTCTCCGTCGTCTACATCACGGCGTTGCTGTTCTACCTGGACGTGGGGCTGGGTCTGGCGGCGGTGGCGTCGTTCGTGCCGCTGTTCGTGCTGGTCCGCAGCTACCGGCGGCGGGCCGGCCTGATGTTCGCGAAGCGGTCGACGGCGATCGCCACGGTGATCGTCAAGTTCAACGAGACGCTGAACGGCATCCGCCCGGTGAAGGCGTTCCGCCGGGAGCGCGCCAACGACGCGACGTTCGCGGAGCTGAACGGTCAGCACCAGTGGGTGAACGGCGGCACCATCCTGGAGATGGCGCGGTTCGTGGTGCTGGCGCGGCTGACCGCGAACATCGTCATCGGCCTGATCGTGCTGTGGGGCGCCTACCGGGTGGCGGACGGCTCGCTGGCACTGGGGGCGCTGGCGGCGGGGTCGCTGTACGTGCGCCGGCTGTACGACCCGATCGACCGCTTCGCGATGATCCTCAACGCCTACCAGTCGGCGGCGGCCTCGCTGGAGAAGATCGCGGGGCTGCTCGCGCAGCGGCCGGAGTTGTCGGAGCCGGAGCGCCCCGTCGAGCTGCCCGCCCGGCCGGCGGAGCGTCCGGGCCGGGAGGTCGTCTTCGACGACGTGCGGTTCGAGTACCGCACCGGCGGGGAGGTCCTGCCACGGTTCGATCTGACGCTGGCGGCCGGCCAGACCACGGCGGTGGTCGGCGCGACGGGCGCCGGCAAGTCGACGCTGGCGAAGCTGCTGGCCCGGTTCTACGACCCGACGGAGGGCCGGGTGCTGCTGGACGGCACCGACCTGCGGGATCTGACCAACGCGGAGCTGCGGCGCGGCGTGGTGATGGTGACGCAGGAGGCGTTCCTCTTCTCGGGGAGCGTCGCGGAGAACATCGCGCTGGGCAGGCCGGACGCGACGCGCGAGGAGATCGAGGCGGCGGCGAAGGCGATCGGCGCGCACGACTTCATCGCGGCGCTGCCCGACGGTTACGACACCGACGTCCGCAAGCGCGGCGGCCGGATCTCGGCCGGTCAGCGGCAGCTGGTGTCGTTCGCGCGGGTGCTGCTGGCCAACCCGTCGATGGTGATCCTGGACGAGGCGACCTCGTCGCTGGACATCCCGGGCGAGCGGGCGGTGCAGAACGCCATGCAGACCGTGCTGGCGGACCGCACCGCGGTGGTGATCGCGCACCGGCTGTCGACCGTGGAGGTCGCCGACCGGGTGCTGGTGATGGACGCCGGGCGGATCGTGGAGGACGGCCGTCCGGCCGACCTGATCGCGGGCGCCGGACGGTTCTCCGAACTGCACCAGGCATGGCGGGACAGCCTGGTCTGAGCGTCGCCTTCGGATGCGCACAGCCGTGAGCTGTGCGCATCCGTCGCTGCCTGTAGCTGTCGGTGCCGATGTCGGTGCCGATGTCGATGTCGATCGCCGCGACGTGTGCGGAGAGCTGTGCGCGGGGGCTCCGTACCGTCCTGGGCGTGACGGTACGGAGCGCGGCGGCCCTGCCGCTTCGTCCACGAAAGGGCGGTATCGCTCCTCGGGCGAGGCCACTCACCTCCTCTCTCGGCTCGGTCGACCACGATCGAACTGACCCACCGGAAACCCAGTTGCCGCCGCGCGCGGGCCGCTGACAGGGTCCCGACCATGCCCACCTTCTCCGCGCACGACGGGACCGAGCTCGCCTACCACCTGGCCGGAGACGGGCCTCCGGTGGTCTGCCTGCCCGGAGGCCCGACGGATTCCGCCTACCTCGGCGACCTCGGGGGCCTCTCCGCCCATCGACGGTTGATCAGAATGGACCTGCGGGGCACCGGCGGGTCCGCGACGCCACCGGACCTGGCGACGTGCCGCTGCGACCGGCTCGTCGAGGACGTCGAGGCCCTGCGCGAGCATCTCGGCCTCACTCGGATCGACCTCCTCGCGCACAGCGCCGGCGCCAATCTGGCCGCGCTCTACCTAAGCCGTCATCCGGAACGGGTCGGCAGGCTGGCGTTGATCACGCCGAGCGTCAGGGCAGTGGGTCTCACGATCACGGGGGACCTTAGGCTGAGGACCGCAGGGTTCCGCCGGAACGAACCGTGGTTCCCGGAGGCGTTCGCCGCTCTGGAGGCGATCGTGGCAGGCACGGCCACCGCCGGCCGTTGGAAGGCCGTCGCACCCTTCTCCTACGGCCGCTGGGACACGGCGGCCCAGGCACATCAGGCCGACGGTGACGAGCGGAAGAACGCGGCGGTCGTCGCCGCCTTCGGTGCTGAGGGCGCTTTCGCCCCGGATGCCACCCGCGCCGCACTCGCCCGGTTCACCCAGCCGGTCCTTCTCCTGGCCGGGGAGGTCGACCTGGGCGCCCCTCCCCTTGCCGTGGCCGAGTTCGCGAGGCTCTTCCCCCACGCGGAGTTCGTCATTCAGCCCGGCGGTGGTCATTACCCGTGGCTCGACGACGCCGTCGGGTTCACCACCGCGACGGCGGCATTCCTGGAAGGAAGGACCGCCCCGGCCGCATAGCGTCGGCCCCCGGCGCTGGAAACCCCGAGGGGCCCCGGCCCCGAGCCTGGGCTCGGGGCCGGGGCCCCTCGGTACGCGTGGCGCGAGCGCCTTCGGTGGTCAGCGCAGCAGGACGCCCTGCCCGCCGGAGGCGTCGTCCCCGGGGAGGGTCTGGAGGCCCAGCTCGGCGGCGGACGCCAGGTGCGGGTGGTCGGGCAGCACGCGGACGGTGTAGCCGAACGGCCCCGCCCGGTCGAAGGACAGCTCGCCCTCGTAGCTCCAGCGCCCTTCGAGGTCCTGGCCGCCGGCGGGCTTGAGCGGGACGGTGACCGGGTCTGTCAGCCGGTCGTCCGCGTCCACCCGGCCGGTCACGGCCTGCACCTCGACATCGGCCGGTTCGAGACCGCCGAGGGTCACCCGCACCCTCACGGGCACGGTGCGGCCCAGCGTCGCTCCCTCCTCGCCGCTCTCCCCGGCCTCGCCCGCCCAGACGTGGTCGACGGCGACCCGCGGCCAGGCGTCGCGGACCCGGGCGGCGTAGTCGGCGAGCCGCTGCGCGGCGTCGCCCTCCAGCGCCCGGTGGGCGGCGGCGGCCGGGGTGTAGAGGGTGGTGACGTACTCCTTGACCATGCGGTCTGCCTGGACGAGCGGGCCGAGCCGGTCGAGGGTGGCGCGCACCATCTCCAGCCAGCGGCTGGGCAGCCCGGTGTGGCTGTCGCGCTGGTAGAAGCGGGGCACGACCTGGTCCTCCAGCAGGGAGTACAGGGCGGCGGCCTCCAGTTCGTCTCGGCGGCCGTCGTCGAGACCGGAGGAGCCGTCGGCGGTGGGGATCTCCCAGCCGAAGTCGCTGTCGTACCACTCCTCCCACCAGCCGTCGCGGACGGAGAGGTTGAGGCCGCCGTTGAGGGCGGCCTTCATCCCGGAGGTGCCGCACGCCTCCAGCGGGCGCAGGGGGTTGTTCAGCCAGACGTCGCAGCCGGCGTAGAGGTGGGCGGCCATCGCCATGCCGTAGTCGGGCAGGAAGACGATGCGGTGCCGCAGCTGCTGTTCGTCGGCGAAGCGGACCAGTTCCTGGATGAGCCGCTTGCCGCCGTCGTCGGCGGGGTGTGCCTTGCCGGCGACGACGATCTGAACCGGCCGGGCCGGGTCCAGGAGCAGCCGGCGGAGCCGGATGGGGTCCTTGAGCATCAGGGTGAGGCGCTTGTAGGAGGGGACGCGGCGGGCGAAGCCGATGGTGAGCGCCTGCGGGTCGAACACGTCGTCGATCCAGCCCAGTTCGGCGCGGCCCGCGCCGCGCTGGCGCCAGGAGTCCCGCAGGCGGCGGCGGATCTCGGTGACGAGGCCGGCGCGCATCTCGCGGCGCAGTTCCCACAGGGCGGTGTCGCTGAGCTGGGCGCCGGGGCGGGCGGCGCGCGCCGTGCGCATGGCGTCGGCGGTCCAGGTGGGCGCGTGTACGCCGTTGGTGACGGAGGTGATGGGCACCTCCGGGGTGTCGAAGCCCGGCCAGAGGCCCGCGAACATGCCGCGGCTGACGCTGCCGTGCAGCGTGGAGACGCCGTTGGCGCGCTGCGCGGTGCGCAGCCCGAGCACGGCCATGTTGAACTGCGGCTGTTCGCCGGGGCGGCCGGGGTCGGGTTCGCGGCCGAGGGCGAGCAGCGGTGCGGGGTCGAGACCGGGCAGTTCGGCGCCGGCGCCGAAGTGGCGGGAGACCAGTTCCTGGGGGAAGCGGTCGATGCCGGCGGGGACCGGTGTGTGGGTGGTGAAGACGGTGCCGGCCCGCACCGCCCGCAGCGCGGCGTCGAAACCGGTGCCCCGCTCGCCGAGTTCGCGGATGCGTTCCAGGGCGGCGAGCCCGGCGTGGCCCTCGTTCATGTGGAAGACCTCGGGAGGCGCGTGGCCGGTGATCCGGCAGTAGGCGCGCAGGGCGCGGACGCCTCCGATGCCCAGGAGCATCTCCTGGAGGAGCCGGTGTTCGCTGCCGCCGCCGTAGAGGCGGTCGGTGACGTCCCGTTCGGCGGGCGCGTTCTCGCCCAGGACGGAGTCAAGCAGCAGCAACGGGACACGGCCGACGCGCAGTTGCCAGATCTGGGCGGCGAGGGTGCGGCCGCCGGGCAGTGCGAGGGCGACCCGGACGGGCGTGCCGTCGTCCTCGGTGAGAAGCGTCAGCGGCAGCTCGTGCGGGTCGAGGACGGGGTAGTGCTCCTGCTGCCAGCCGTCGCGGGAGAGCGACTGGCGGAAGTAGCCGTGCCGGTAGAGCAGCCCGACGCCGATCAGGGGTACGCCGAGGTCACTGGCGGACTTGAGGTGGTCGCCGGCGAGGATGCCCAGACCGCCGGAGTACTGGGGCAGGGCCGGGGTGATGCCGAACTCGGGTGAGAGATAGGCGATGGCGGCGGGCGGGTCGACGGCCGAGCGCTGGTACCAGCGCGGGTCGGAGAGGTAGTCGCGCAGTTCGCCGACGGCGAGGGCGAGGCGGCGGCGGAAGCCGCGGTCCGCCTCCAGGGCGGCGAGACGGTCGGCGGAGACGGTGCTGAGCATCCGCACCGGGTCGCCGCCCGCCGCCGCCCAGCCGTCGGGGTCGACGGAGCGGAGCAGCTCGCGGGTTTCCGGGTGCCAGGACCAGCGGAGGTTGAGCGCCAGTTCCTGAAGGGGTCGCAGGGATTCCGGATAGACAGGACGGACGGAGAAGCGACGGATGGCCTTCACTGTTCGAAGGTAGCGGCGGGGCCGTGGCCGGGCGAGGTCTTCCGGGGGTTTTCACTCCGGAAGGCCCGACCGGACCACAGCGGTTGCGCCCCGCGCACCCGTGGGGCACGGGGCGCACCACTGGGTGTCGCGGCGTCAGGCGTTCGTGCCGGCCGCCTTGCCGCCACTGCCCGGGGCACCGGAGGCGGGACCGGACGCGGCGTCCTCGCCCTCACCGGAGTCGCCCGCGGAGTCACCGCCCGGGTCGTCCACGGGGCTCTCGCTGTCGCCGAGCATGTCGGGCGCGAGCGCGGAGGTCGGGGCGAGCTCGCCGGAGGCGATCTCGTTCACGAAGTGACAGGCGACCTTGTGCCCGCCGCCGATGTCGGTGAGCCCGGGGCGTTCGGTGTCGCAGCGCGTGGGCTGCCGCCAGGGGCACCGGGTGTGGAACCGGCAGCCGGCCGGCGGGTTCGACGGGGAGGGGAGGTCACCGGTGAGCAGGATGCGCTCGCGGGTGTCCTCGACCTCCGGGTCCGGCACCGGCACGGCCGACATCAGGGCCTTGGTGTAGGGGTGCCTCGGTGACGCGTACAGGTCGTCGCTGGGCGCCTCCTCTACCAGGGAGCCCAGGTACATCACGCCGATCACGTCGGAGATGTGCCGGACGACGGCCAGGTCGTGGGCGATGACCACGTAGGTCAGGCCCAGCTGCTCCTGGAGTTCCTCCAGCAGGTTGATGACCTGGGCCTGGATCGAGACGTCCAGCGCGGAGACCGGTTCGTCGCAGATGATGACGTCCGGTTCGAGGACCAGCGCACGGGCGATGCCGATGCGCTGGCGCTGGCCGCCGGAGAACTCGTGCGGGTAGCGGCCCAGGGCGTGGTCGGGGAGGCCGACGCGGTCCAGGACCTTCAGGATGCGCTCGCGGCGTTCCTCCCGGGTGTCGCCGATGCCGTGGGCGTCCATGCCCTCGGCGAGGATCGACTCGATGTTCTGCCGGGGGTTGAGGCTGCCGAGCGGGTCCTGGAAGACCATCTGGAGACGGCGGCGGGAGCGCCGCATCTCCTCCTCGGGCAGCTGCGCCAGGTCGGTGCCGTCGAAGACGACCTCGCCGTCGGTGATGTCCACCAGCCTGAGGATGGCGCGGCCCAGGGTGGTCTTGCCACAGCCGGACTCACCGACCAGGCCGTAGGTCTGGCCGGCCTCGACGGACAGCGAGATCCCGTCGACGGCCTGGACGTGGCCGACGACGCGGTCGAAGAGGATGCCCTTGCGCACGGGGAAGTGCACCTTGACATCGCTGAGTTCGAGCAGGCTCATGCCTCACCTCCGGGGTGCCGGGTGGTCGCTTCCGACCCGGTGGTGTCCATCACGGGTGCCTCCAGGTGGGGCACGTCCAGGTCGGACGAGTCCCGGACCGGGTTGACGCAGCGCACACCGTGGCCGGCCGCGGCCGGCTCGGTGAGCTGCGGGGTGCCGGTCAGGCACTCCATGACGTAGTGGTCGCAGCGGGGGGCGAAGGCGCAGCCGTCGGCCCAGGCGATCTGGTCGTTGATGGAGCCCCGGATCGGGTTGAGCGGCTGGCCGCGCGGGGAGTCGAGCCGGGGGATGGAGCCCAGCAGGCCGTGCGCGTAGGGGTGCATCGGAGAGGCGAACAGCTCGCGCCGTTCGGCGACCTCGACCGCCTTGCCCGCGTACAGCACGTTGACCCGGTCGCAGAGGCCGGCCACGACGCCGAGGTCGTGGGTGATCATCAGCAGGGCGGTGCCCTCCTGGTCGACCAGTTCTCGCAGGAGTTCCAGGATCTGCGCCTGGATGGTGACGTCCAGGGCGGTGGTCGGCTCGTCGGCGATCAGCAGGCGGGGCGCGCAGGCGACCGCCATGGCGATCAGGGCGCGCTGCCGCATGCCGCCGGAGAGCTGGTGGGGGTACTCCTTCAGCCGCCTCGTGGGGTCGGGGATGCCGACCCTCTCCAGCAGGTGTGCGGCCTCCTTGCGTGCCTTCTCACCGCGCAGCCCCCGGTGCCGGGAGAGGATCTCGGTGACCTGGACGCCGATGGGGACCACCGGGTTCAGGGAGGACAACGGGTCCTGGAAGATCATCGCCAGCTGGGTGCCGCGCATGTCGCGCAGCTGGGACTTGCGCAGGCCGAACAGGTCGGTGCCGTCGAACTCGGCACGGCCGCCGACCCGCACGCCCTTGGAGGGCAGCAGCCCCATCAGGGCGAGCGAGGTGACCGACTTGCCGCAGCCGGACTCGCCGACCAGGCCGATGACCTCGCCCTGGTCGACGGAGAAGGAGACACCGGAGACCGCCTGGAAGTCCTTGCGGCCTTTGGCCGTGAAGGTCACGGCCAGTTCGTCCACGGATAGCAAAGACATGGCCATCAGCTCCGCAGTTTCGGGTCGAGTGCTTCCCGCATGGCCTCGCCCAGCAGGGTGAAGCCGAGGGCGGTGATGATGATGCCGAGTGCGGGGTAGACCGCGAGCATGGGCGCCTGGTCGAAGAACCGCTGCGACTGGGCGAGCATGACGCCCCATTCGGGCTGGGCGGCGTCGAGGTTGCCGAGTCCCAGGAAGGACAGCGCGGCCGCCTCGATGATGGCGGTGGCCAGGACCAGTGTGGTCTGGACGATGACCGGGCCGAGCGAGTTGGGCAGCACATGGGCGAGGACGATGCGCCGCCGCTTGACGCCCAGGGAGCGGGCCGCCAGCACGTAGTCGGCGTTGGCCTGGGCCAGCATGGAGCCGCGCAGCAGCCGGGCGAAGATCGGGATCTGCACCACACCGACCGCGATCATGACGGTGGTGAGGCTCTGTCCCATCACCGCGGCGATACTCACCGCCAGCAGCAGCGAGGGCAGCGCCAGCATCATGTCGATGAACCGCATGACGACGGCGTCGATCCGCTGGCCGACCCGGCCGCCGAGCGCGAGCGCGGCGCCGGAGACTCCGCCGATGAGGGCGCCGACGACGAAGCCGATCAGGGTGGCGACGATGCCGACCAGCAGGGTCTGACGGGCTCCGACCAGCAGCCGGGAGAGTTCGTCCCGGCCGAGGTTGTCCAGGCCCAGCCAGTTCTCGGCGCGGGGGCCGACGAAGATGCCGCGGTTGGAGAAGACCTCGCCGCGCCAGCTCTGCGCGGTCGGGCTGTAGGGCGCGATCCAGGGGCCGATGATCGCGAGGACCACGAAGACCCCGATGATCACGGCGCCGATGATCGCCATCTTGCTGGAGCGCAGCCGGCGGAACGCGGCCACCCACAGGCTGTCGCCGCTGCTGGTCTCGCGGCGCGCGGTGAGCTGGGCGAGCCGGTCGATCTTGTCGCCCTTGCTCATGCGGGCCTTGGTCAGCGGGCTGTCGGTGCGCTCGGCGCCGGTGGCCGGCGGGTCGCCGGCCGTGGAGGCCGTGGGGGCCGTGGACGCCGCCGGGCTCCCGGTGGTGCCGGGCTCCGGTGCGTCCGTCTCCGGTGCCGCCGCGCCGTCGGCGGGCGTCGTGTCCGGCTCGCGGGGCTCACGGGGCTCGTTGGATTCGGTACTCATCAGTGCACCCGCACTCTCGGATCGATGAGGCTGTAGGCCAGATCGACCAGCAGGTTGATCAGCACGTAGACGAGCGCGATGATCAGGATGAAGCTGGTCAGCACGGGGTAGTCACGCCCGTCGATGGCGTCCCGGATGAAGGAGCCGATGCCGCCCCAGGAGAAGATCGACTCGGTCAGCACGGCGCCCGAGAGCAGGCTGCCGGTCAGCAGGCCGATGGCGGTGATCACCGGCAGCAGCGCGTTGCGCATCACGTGGCGCAGCCGCACCACCCGCTGCTGGAGGCCCTTGGACTCGGCGGTGCGCACGTAGTCCTCCTGGAGCACCTCCAGGACGCTGGCGCGGGTCATCCGGGTGATGACGGCCAGCGGGATCGAGGCGAGCGCGATCCCGGGCAGGATCAGATGCCACAACGCGTCGCCCGTGGCGTCGAGTTCCCCGGTGAGCAATCCGTCGAGCACATGGAATCCGGTGACGTCGGTCGCGTTGATCCCGGTGGTCAGACGGCTGCCGGTCGGGAACCAGCCGAGGCCGACGGCGAAGATCTCCTTGAGGATGAACGCCAGGAAGAAGACGGGGATGCAGATGCCGATGAGGGAGCCGGAGACGGCGCTGACGTCGATCCAGCCGCCGCGGAAGCGCGCGGCGAGGTAGCCGAGCGGGACGCCGACGACCACCGCGATCAGGATGGCGGTGACGCCCAGTTCGACGGTGGCGGGGAATCTCTGGGTGAACTCCTCCCAGACGGGCCGCCCCGTGCGGGTGGAGACGCCCAGGTCCAGGGACAACAGGTCGCGCAGAAAGATGTAGTACTGATCCCAGATCGGCTTGTCGAGGCCGAGGGCCCGCTCCATGGCTATCCGGTCCGCCTCGGTGGCACGCTCGCCGAGCCGGGCGGAGGCCGGTCCGCCGGGCAGCATGCGCAGCCACACGAAGAGCAGGACGGACAGGCCGAGGAGGGTGGGGATCAGCTGCAGCAGTCTGCGGACGATGAGACGCAACACAGCCGTTGACGCCCCTTTCTTGCAGTGCTCAGTCAGAGGTCCGCCCGGCCACGGGACTCCGTGGCCGGGCGGACGCGGGCCGGTCTTGGACTACTTGAACGAGCCTTCGGCGAACTTCTCCTGCGTCAGCGGGGAGACGGTCGGCGGGTTGATGTTGTCGGCGAAGACGATCGAGGGCGGCGAGGAGGAGATCGGGACGCCCGGGAGGAAGTCCATCACCAGCTCGTTGATCTCCGCGTACATCTGCTCGCGGGTCTCGACGTCCGGCTCGATGGAGGAGGCGGCCAGGGCCTCGAAGATCTCGTCGTTCCGGAAGCCCCACTCGGTGGTGTAGCCGTCGAACCAGGTACCGAGGAAGTTGTAGGCGTCGTTGAAGTCGCCGGTCCAGCCCAGGAGGTACAGGTCACAGCCGCCGGAGCGGGTGGTGTCCAGGTAGTCCGGGGTCCACTTCATCGGGCGGGGGTTGACGGTGACGCCCACGGCCTCGAGGTCGGCCTTCATCAGCTCGAACATGTCGGCCGGGGCCGGCATGTAGGGGCGGGTGACCTCGGTCGGGTAGCAGAAGTCGACGGCGAGGTCGGCGTGGCCGGCCCCGTCGAGCAGCTCCTGCGCCAGGTCGGCGTCGTAGTCGTACAGCGTGACGTCGTCGCTGTAGCCGGCGATGGTGTCGGGCACGAACTGGGTGGCCACGACGCCGCCCTCGGGCAGCTGGGTGTCGACCAGGCCCTGGCGGTCCAGGGCGTGGGCGATGGCCCGGCGGACCTCAATGTCCTCCAGCGCCTCGTTCCGCTCCTGCGTGAAGGCCAGGTAGAAGATGTTGAAGACGCCACGGACCGGCACCTCGAAGCCGGCGTCCGTGAGCGCGTCGACGTCGCTGGGGGCGACCAGGTCGTAGCCGTGGATCTCGCCGGCCTCCAGGGCCTGGCGGCGGGCGCCCTCGTCGGAGATCGTGCGGAAGACGATCTCCTCGAAGCCGGCCGTCTCACCCCAGTAGTCGTCGAACCGGGTGACGGTGACCTCGCCGTTGCCCTTGTTCCACGCGGAGAGCTGGAACGGGCCGGTGCCGGCGATGGCCTCCGGGTCCTGGCTGTAGTCCGGCTTGCTGATGTTGTCGCCCTCGCCCGTCGCCTGGTCCTCGGCGTAGCGCTCCAGCGACTTCGGCGAGTGGATGGAGAAGGCGGCGAGCGAGAAGGCACCCGGGAAGACCGAGGAGGGGTTCTCCAGGTTGATGACCGCGGTGAGGTCCTCGGTCGCCTCGCAGCCCAGGTAGTTGGGCGCCGGGGTGTCCTCGTTCTCGTTCTCGGCGAACCCGCCGAACTCGGCCTGCCAGTAGTAGGACAGGGCGTTCGACTGGTAGGTGCCGGTCCAGTTGTACCAGCGGTCGAAGTTGGCGCAGACGACCTCGGCCGTCAGCTCCTCACCGTCGTGGAAGGTCACACCCTCGCGGAGGTTGAAGGTCCACTCGGTGCCCTCGTCGTTGCTGTCCCAGGTCTCCGCCAGACCTCCCTCGAGCTCGGTGCCGCCGGACTCGTGGTCCAGCAGGGTCTCCAGGACCTGACGGGAGATGCGGAAGGTCTCACCGTCGCTCTCCAGTGAGGGATCCAGCGACCCCGGGTCGCCCGCGGCACCGAAGATGAAGCGCTCGGTGGAGCCGCCCCCGCCGCCGGAGCTGTTGTCGTCGCGGTCGCTGCTGCAGGCGGTCGCGACCAGGCCGAGCGAGACCGCTGCCGCGATCATCGCCGCCTTGGATCTGGCTATATGCATC
The DNA here is from genome assembly GCF_004305975.1 of Streptomyces otsuchiensis. GTDB lineage: Bacteria > Actinomycetota > Actinomycetes > Streptomycetales > Streptomycetaceae > Streptomyces > Streptomyces otsuchiensis. Next base: position 6,280 of record NZ_BHZI01000038.1, on the reverse strand, counting down.
GTCCACCTCAGTGGGGTTTCGCTGGTGGTCAGGCGTAGTAGTGCCCGCACATTACTGCGCATCTACATAGTTTGGAACGGTGGACCGTCGGGCGATATCGACCTGAGACTCAGTGCGCGCCGCGGCGCGCGGCGACGCGCGCGCGGGTGTCCGGACGACACGCAATGGCCACGAGTACGCAACACGGGACCGGATTGTCCGCCCCCCTTCGCTGGGCAGGCTCTCTCAGGCACCTCTTTTGTCCCGGCCCCGCCGCGAGGACGCGGCCCGGCCGTGATCGGCGCGAACTCGGTGCGCCGCTGGGCGGATCGGCCGCGCACCGGGCACCCCGGGGCGGGCCGACGGCGCGGCGGTCACCGTCGGAAGCGCGGCGTACGCCGGGGTGCCCGCGTGATGACCGGACCATGCCCTCTTCGCACTCCGTTCCACACCCACCCGAGTGAACGCGCACCGGAGCCGCCATGCCTGCAGCCCGTCAGCGGCCGTCAGAACAGATAGAAAGGACAAGACACCGCATAGCCGGAGAATTATCCGCAAACTCTACGCATCCAGGTGATCCCCAGATGATCGGTCGCATCCCTGTCCTTGACGTCTCGCCGCTGGTCGACTGCGGACGGCGTCCGGCGAAGGCGGTTCCGGGAGAGACCTTCCAGGTCACCGCCACCGTCTTCCGCGAGGGCCACGAGGCGGTCGGTGCCAACGTGGTGCTGCGCGACCCCACCGGCCGCAGCGGCCCGTGGACGCCGATGCGCGAACTGGCCCCGGGCACCGACCGCTGGGGGGCCGAGGTCACGCCCGGGTCGGAGGGCCGCTGGACCTACGCCGTGGAGGCGTGGTCGGACCCGCTGGCCACCTGGCGGCACCACGCCGGGGTCAAGGTCCCGGCCGGTGACGATGTCGAACTGACCCTGGTCGAGGGCGCGGCACTGCTGGAGCGGGCCGCGTCGAAGGTCCCCAAGACCGCCGGCCGTCCGGTGCTGCTGGCCGCCGCGCGCACGCTGCGCGACCGGGAACTGCCGCCGACGGCGCGGCTCGCGGCGGCCACCGCCCCGGAGACCGTCGCCGTGCTCGACCGGTTCCCCCTTCGTGAACTCGTCAGCGCCTCAAGGCCGTTGTCGCTGATCGTCGAGCGGGAACGCGCACTGGTCGGCTCCTGGTACGAGATGTTCCCGCGGTCGGAGGGAGCCCGGGTCACCGAGGGCGAGCCCCCGGTGTCGGGCACGCTGGCGACGGCGGCCGAGCGGCTGCCGGCCATCGCGGCCATGGGCTTCGACGTCGTCTACCTGCCGCCGGTCCACCCCATCGGCCGGGCCTTCCGCAAGGGGCCGGGCGGTTCGCTGGACGCCGGCCCCGACGACGTCGGATGTCCCTGGGCGATCGGCGCCGCCGAGGGGGGCCACGACGCCATCCACCCCGATCTCGGCACGCTGGCCGACTTCAGCCGCTTCGTGCGCGCCGCCGCGGAGAACGGCATCGAGATCGCCATGGACTTCGCGCTCCAGTGCAGCCCGGAGCACCCGTGGGTCAAGCAGCATCCCGAGTGGTTCCGCAAACGCGCCGACGGCACCATCGCCTACGCGGAGAACCCGCCGAAGAAGTACCAGGACATCTACCCCATCGCCTTCGACGAGGACTTCCGCGGGCTGGTCACCGAGACCCAGCGGGTGCTGCGGTTCTGGATGGCGCGCGGTGTGCGGATCTTCCGCGTGGACAACCCGCACACCAAGCCGGTGGTGTTCTGGGAGAAGGTCATCGGGGAGATCAACCGGACCGACCCCGACGTCGTCTTCCTCGCCGAGGCGTTCACCCGGCCGGCGATGATGCGGACCCTGGCACAGGTCGGCTTCCAGCAGTCCTACACCTACTTCACCTGGCGCAACTCCAAGGCGGAGCTGACGGAGTACCTCACCGAGCTGAGCGGCCCGTCGGCGCCGTACATGCGCCCCAACCTCTTCGTGAACACCCCGGACATCCTGCACGCCTACCTCCAGCGCGGCGGCCGGGCGGCGTTCGAGATCCGGGCGGTCCTCGCCGCGACGCTCTCCCCGACGTGGGGTGTCTACGCCGGCTACGAGCTGTGCGAGGGCCGCGCGGCCGGCCCCGGGAGCGAGGAGTACCTGAACTCCGAGAAGTACGAGCTGCGGCCCCGCGACTGGGCGGGCGCCGAGCAGGCCGGCACCACCATCACCGCGCTGATCACCCGCCTCAACGAGCTGCGCCGCTCCCACCTGGCGCTGCGGCGACTGCGCGACCTGCACTTCCACCACACCGACAACGAGCACGTCGTGGCGTACTCCAAGCGGGCCGTTGGGCCGGACGGGGACGACACCGTCCTCGTCGTGGTCAACCTCGACCCGCACCACACCCACGAGGCCACGGTGTCGTTGGACACATCGGTACTCGGCCTCACTTCCGCTCAGGAGAGCGGCGCCGAGTCCTTCCCGGTGACGGATGAGCTCACCGGGACGACCTATGACTGGGGCAGGGACAACTACGTGCGGCTCGATCCCGGACGGGCGGACGCGCTCGCTCCCTCGGCGCACGTACTGGCTCTGCGACCGTCCTCTTCAGACCGGAGGGTCACCCAACCATGAGCGTCAACGAGCCGGTCCTCGACACCTTCGAGGACACGCCTGCCCGCGACCGCGATCCCGACTGGTTCAAACGCGCTGTCTTCTACGAGGTCCTCGTCAGGTCCTTCCAGGACAGCAACGGCGACGGGGTCGGTGATCTCAAGGGCCTCACCGCCAAGCTGGACTACCTGCAGTGGCTCGGCATCGACTGCATCTGGCTACCGCCCTTCTTCGAGTCGCCCCTCAAGGACGGCGGCTACGACGTCTCGGACTACACCGCGGTGCTTCCGGAGTTCGGCGACCTCGCCGACTTCGTGGAGTTCGTGGACAGCGCCCACCAGCGCGGTATCCGCGTCATCATCGACTTCGTCATGAACCACACCAGCGACCAGCACAAGTGGTTCCAGGAGTCGCGCAAGGACCCGGAGGGCCCCTACGGCGACTACTACGTCTGGGGGGACGACGACAAGAAGTACGCCGACGCGCGGATCATCTTCGTCGACACCGAGACGTCCAACTGGACGTTCGACCCGGTCCGGCGGCAGTACTACTTCCACCGGTTCTTCTCGCACCAGCCGGATCTCAACTACGAGAACGAGATGGTGCAGGAGGAGATCATCTCCGCGCTGCGGTTCTGGCTGGACCTCGGCATCGACGGCTTCCGGCTGGACGCCGTGCCCTACCTCTACGCCGAGGAGGGCACCAACTGCGAGAACCTGCCGGCCTCGCACGGCTTCCTGAAGCGGGTGCGCGCCGAGATCGACGCGCACTACCCGGACACCGTGCTGCTGGCCGAGGCCAACCAGTGGCCGGAGGACGTCGTCGACTACTTCGGCGACTACGCCAAGGGCGGTGACGAGTGCCACATGGCGTTCCACTTCCCGGTGATGCCGCGCATCTTCATGGCGGTCCGCCGGGAGTCCCGCTACCCGGTCTCGGAGATCCTCGCGAAGACGCCGCAGATCCCCTCGGGCTGTCAGTGGGGCATCTTCCTGCGCAACCACGACGAGCTGACCCTGGAGATGGTCACCGACGAGGAGCGCGACTACATGTACGCGGAGTACGCCAAGGATCCGCGGATGCGCGCCAACATCGGCATCCGGCGGCGGCTCGCCCCGCTCCTGGACAACGACCGCAACCAGATCGAGCTGTTCACCGCACTGCTGCTCTCCCTGCCCGGCTCGCCGATCCTGTACTACGGCGACGAGATCGGGATGGGCGACAACATCTGGCTCGGTGACCGCGACGCGGTGCGCACCCCGATGCAGTGGACCCCGGACCGCAACGCCGGCTTCTCCTCCAGCGATCCCGGACGGCTGACGCTGCCCACGATCATGGACCCGGTCTACGGATACCAGGTCACCAACGTGGAGGCGGCCATGAGTTCGCCCTCCTCGCTGCTGCACTGGACCAAACGGATGGTCTCCATCCGCAAGCAGAACCCCGCGTTCGGGCTCGGCGGCTACACGGAGCTGGAGTCCTCCAATCCGGCCGTGCTCGCGTTCATGCGGGAGTACGAGGACGACGTGGTGATGTGCGTGAACAACTTCTCGCGCTTCTCCCAGCCGACCGAGCTGGACCTGCGCAGCTGGGAGGGCCGCCACCCGGTGGAGCTCACCGGCGGCGTGAGCTTCCCCGCCATCGGGGAGCTGCCGTACCTGCTGACCCTGGCCGGTCACGGCTTCTACTGGTTCCGGCTGCGCAAGGCGGCCGGCTGACCGTCCTCCCGCGGAGACGGGCGGGTCACGGCACCCCGGTGCCGTGACCCGCCCGTCCGCTGCGGGTGGCCCGGCGCTCCTCGTCACCCGCCGCCCTCGGCGGCGCGGGCCGGCGCGGGCCGGGGGCGCGCCGATCGTGTGACACGCCCCTACTCGCGTGCGCTGGCGCGCGGACGCCCGCACGCCCGCGGCTGTGCGCCCCCTCGGGGGCCGGCCGCCGGGCACGGCCGGATCGCGCCGGAGCCGGGCGGGTGCGGCTCCGCGAGCGGTTACCCGTCACCGTCGACGGGAAGCCTCCCGATACCGCACCGCCCCGGCCCGACGACGCGTCACGGGTCCCCTTCAGCACGGTCGGTTCTCTCACGACACGTCCGCCCCGCCTACCGGCCGTTAACGCCGCAATCCGGGACACTTCGTCATATATGTTCTTCGTGTCCCGGGGAAAGGACGCCATGTCGGAAAGCTCCGCGCCCCGGACGGCCCCGCCGCGGCCGGCCGTGCAGGCCGCGCCGCACGGCGCCGCCATCTTCCGTTCGCTCACCGGGCTGCTCGCCCGGTGGCTGCCCCGGCAGCGCTGGTACGCCGACAAGGGGCGCCCGCTCAGCGGGCTCTCCCTGGTCTCGGCGACCGAGCTGCTGCCCTGCGCCGGCGGCGGGCCCACTCCGGGCCTGCTGCACCTGCTGGTACGGACCGTCCCGCAGGGGGCGCCCCAGGGCTCCGGCAGCTGCTACCAACTGCTGCTCGGTGTACGGGCGGTACTGCCGCCCGCGCTCGCCCCCGCACTGGTCGGCCGCCCGTCGGACGGCCCGCTGCGCGGCCGCGCGGTGTACGAGGCGCTGGTCGACCCGCGGCTGAGCGCGCTGCTGCTGGAGCGGCTGCGCGCGCCGGGCACCCTCGGCGCCCTCGCCTTCCAGCGCGCGCACGACGCCGCGATCCCGTCGGGCCTGCCCGCCCGTGCGCTCGGCGGCGACCAGACCAACTCCTCGGTCGTCTACGGCGAGGCGCACATCCTGAAGCTGTTCCGGCGGGTCAGCCCCGGGATCAACCCCGATCTGGAGCTGCCGCGGGCCCTGGCCGCCGCCGGCTGCGCCCGGGTTCCGGCCCCCTCGGCCTGGTTCGAGGCGGACGGACAGTCCGCGGCCGGGCCCGAACCGCTGACGCTCGGGGTGCTCCAGCCCTTCCTCGCCGGCTCGACCGACGGGTGGGCGCTGGCGCTGAAGTCGCTGTCACTGCGCACCGACTTCAGCGGCGCGGCCCACGACCTCGGCCGCGCCACCGCCGAGATCCACCAGGCGCTCGCCCGCGCCCTGCCCACCACCACCCTGCACGGCCGCCAGCTGGAACAGGCGGCGACGGCCATGAACGAGCGGCTGACCAGCGCGGCCGTCGCGGTCCCGGCGCTGCGGCCCTACCGGACCGGCCTGCGCCGCTCGTTCGACGCGCTGGTCGAGTACGCCCGGCGCGGCGGGCATCTCGACGCCCAGCGCCTGCACGGCGACCTCCACCTCGGTCAGGCGCTGTGCAAGGACGGCGAGTGGTCGCTGATCGACTTCGAGGGCGAACCGGCCCGGCCGCTGATGGAGCGGCGCGAGCCCCAGCCGCCGGTCCGCGACATCGCGGGCATGCTGCGTTCCTTCGACTACGCCGCCGGGCAGCACCGCGCGCCGGGTCCCTGGGTCGCCGAGTGGGCGACCGCGGCACGGACCGCCTACTGCCGGGGCTACGCCGGGGTCAGCGACGAGGACCCGACCGCGCATCCCGCGCTGCTGCGCGCCTTCGAGACCGACAAGGCCATCTACGAGGTGCTGTACGAGGCGCGCCACCGGCCGGCGTGGCTCCACATCCCGATGACGGCGATCCGGCGTCTGGCCGGCTGACCGTTCCGGCGGGTGCGCTGTCGGCGCCGACAGCGCACCCGGCACGCCCGCCCCCGGCGCCCGCCGTGACCGCCGACGTCAGCGGCCTCGCGTGCCCGGCCCCGGCTTCCTC
>NZ_BHZI01000037.1 GCF_004305975.1 Streptomyces otsuchiensis | reverse complement strand
GGGGTGGGTGGTCGGGCAGCTCCGGGCATGCGGGACCATGGGGGTGTGGTGAGAGAGAACGGCACGCCGCCGGAACAGTCCGCGCCGACCGCGCCCCCCTCGGAGACGGCATCGGCCGTTCCGGACGCCGACCGGGCCGAGCCCGCGACGAGCGTTGACGACGAGGGCGGTCAGCGGCAGCGGCCCAAGCTCAAGACCGTCCGCGACATGCTGCTCTCCATGGCCGTCATCACGGTCGGGGCGTTCTTCTTCTTCGTGCTCATGCCCAACGACCCGTCGCAGGACCCCGTGCGTCCCGTCGAGTACTCGGTCGAGGCCAGCTCCGCCGCACGCGCCGCGCCGTACGAGCTGGTGGTCCCGCAGCAGCTCGACGAGGACGAGTGGCGGGCCACCTCCGTGCGCTACCGGCACCAGTCCGACCACGGCGTCTACTGGCGCATCGGGTTCATGGACCCCGACAACGAGTACGTCGGACTGGGCCAGGCCGACGGCCCGGCGGGGCCGTTCGTGAGCGAGTTCTCCCAGGGCGCCCGGGACTCCGGCGAGACCGTCGAGATCGACGGCCGGGAGTGGGCCCTCTACAGCGGCAGCAAGTACAACGCCCTGGTGGCCGAGGACGCGGACGTCACCACCGTGGTGGCGGGTACCGCGTCGGCGGAGCGGCTCGAACTGTTCGCCGCCTCCCTGGCGCCGCACGAGAACCAGTAACCGACGGCGCCCCCGGGCGGCGCGTGCTCGCCGCCGGGCGCCACGGTCGTCTCCGGCCGCGCCCGCTCGGCAGGCAGTCTCTCAGCCGCCGCCCGCCGCCTCCTTGGCGGAGCCCTCCCCGCCGGAACCGGCCTCGCCGTCCTCCGAACGGGCGGCGTCCAGCCGGGCGCGGGCGCCCTCCAGCCAGTGCCGGCAGATCCGTGCCAGCTCCTCGCCGCGCTCCCACAGGGCGAGGGACTCCTCCAGGGTGGCGCCGCCGGCCTCCAGCCGCCGCACCACATCGACCAGTTCGTCCCGGGCCTGCTCGTACCCGAGGGCGGTCTCCGCGTCCGTTTCCGTCATGCCCGTCACCCTATGCCGGAGGGGCGACAGCGCCCTTGGCCACCACCGCCAGCTCGCCCTCGGCGACGCGGGCCCGCAGCTCCTCGCCCTCGGACACACCGGCCGCGTCGCGGACGACCGACCCGTCCGGGCGGCGCAGGACGGCGTAGCCGCGTTCCAGCGTCGCGGCGGGGGAGAGGGCCCGCACCCGGGCGACGGTGTGCCGGAGGTCGTCCGCCGCCCGGTCCAGCCGGTGGCCCAGCGACTGACGGGCACGCTGCCGGTACTCGGCGAGCCGCGCCTCGTGGTCGTCCAGCATCCGCTGCGGGTCGGCCATCGCGGGGCGCGACAGCGCCCCCACCAGGCCGCGCTCCTCGCGGTCCACGAAGGCCTCCGTCGCCCGCCGGGCGCGCTCCCTCAACTGGGCGACCCTGGTCAGCTCCTCGTTGACGTCGGGGACCGTCCGCTTGGCGGCGTCGGTCGGGGTGGACGCGCGCACGTCGGCGACCAGGTCCAGCAGCGGTGAGTCCGGCTCGTGGCCGATCGCGGAGACGACCGGGGTGACGCACCCGGCGACCGTGCGGACCAGCCGCTCGTCGGAGAACGGCAGCAGATCCTCCACGCTGCCGCCGCCACGCGCCACGATGATGACGTCGACCGCCGGGTCCGCGTCCAGCAGCCGCACCGCCTCGATCACCTGGCTGACCGCGTGCACCCCCTGCACGGCGACATTGCGGACCGCGAAGCTCACCGCCGGCCAGCGCAGCCGCGCGTTCTCCAGGACGTCCCGCTCGGCGGCGGACGCCCGTCCGGTGACCAGACCGATCCGGTGCGGCAGAAAGGGCAGCCGCCGCTTGTGCTCCGCGGCGAACAGCCCCTCGGCCGCCAGGGAGCGCTTCAGCCGCTCCAGCCGCACCAGGAGGTCACCGACGCCCACCGGACGGATCTCCGCGACCCGCAGCGACAACTGCCCACGCGGCGCGTACCACTCGGGCTTGCCGTGCACCACGACCCGCGCGCCCTCCGTGACCACGTCCGCGACCTGGTCGAAGACCGCGCGGTAGCAGGTGACGGTGATCGAGATCTCCTGGGAGGGGTCGCGCAGCGTGAAGAACACCACGCCCGCGCCGGGCCGCCGGCTCAGCTGGGTGATCTGCCCCTCGACCCACACCCCGCCCAGGCGGTCGATCCATTCCCCGATGAGCCGCGAGATCCTGCCCACCGGAACGGGGGCCTCGGCGGACGTCTGCAGAGCCATGGGCCCAGGCTAATGGTGAAAGCCGACACCGGGCCCGGGTCTTGTCCCGGCCGGGCCCTACCATGGGGACCATGAGCGCTTCCGCCCCCCGACGTGTCCTGCTCGCCGCCCCCCGTGGCTACTGCGCGGGAGTGGACCGTGCCGTCATCGCCGTCGAGCAGGCGCTGAAGCAGTACGGCCCGCCCATCTACGTCCGGCACGAGATCGTGCACAACAAGTTCGTGGTGCAGACGCTGGAGAAGAAGGGCGCCATCTTCGTCGAGCAGACGGAGGAGGTGCCCAAGGGCGAGATCGTCATCTTCTCCGCCCACGGCGTCGCGCCGGTGGTGCACGAGGAGGCCGAGCGCGGCAAGCTCGCCACCATCGACGCCACCTGCCCCCTCGTCACCAAGGTGCACAAGGAGGCCATCCGCTTCGCCAAGGACGACTACGACATCCTGCTGATCGGCCACGAGGGCCACGAGGAGGTCGTCGGCACCTCCGGCGAGGCCCCCGACCACATCCAGCTGGTCGACGGACCCAAGGACGTCGCCGACGTCGAGGTCCGCGACGAGTCCAAGGTGGTCTGGCTCTCCCAGACCACTCTCTCGGTCGACGAGACCATGGAGACGGTCGACGCCCTCAAGGAGAAGTTCCCGCAGCTGATCAGCCCGCCCAGCGACGACATCTGCTACGCCACGCAGAACCGTCAGACCGCCATCAAGCAGGTGGCCGCCGACGCCGACCTGGTGCTGGTGGTCGGCTCCAAGAACAGCTCCAACTCCGCGCGGATGGTCGAGGTCGCCGTCAACGCCGGCGCCACCGCCGGCTACCTGGTCGACAACGCCGGGGAGATCGAGGAGAGCTGGCTGGAGGGCGTCACCACGGTCGGGCTCTCCTCGGGCGCCTCAGTGCCGGACGTCTTGGTCCAGGAGGTCCTGGAGTGGCTGGAGGAGCGCGGCTTCGGGGACGTCGAGATCGTCCAGCCGATGCAGGAGTCGATCCAGTTCTCACTGCCCAAGGAGCTGCGCCGCGACCTGCGGGCCGAGGCCGCCGACAAGGTACGCGACAGCGCCTGACCCGTTTCACCGTTGGTGTTCCGCCCGCGTCGCCGAGCGGATGTGCCGTCGAACGGACCTGCCCTTGAACGGACGACGCCCCGCACCACCGCTCAGTGGTGGTGCGGGGCGTCGCCCGTTCGATCCCGTGCGCCGGCTGTGACCGCGGCTCAGCCCTGCCGCTGTGCCGCCGCCGCTGCCGAGCGGGCGGCTGCGGCGTTGCGCCGGCGCCGGATACGGCCCGCCATCACCATCAGCTGCCGCACCAGGGTGATGCCCACCGCCGCGAGGGTCCCGGCGAAGAGCCAGGGTGCTCCCACGGCCAGTTCGGTGAACAGCTCGAAGAGCCCGCCGCTGACGACCAGGCCGGCCGCGTAGGCGATCGGAGCCGCGACCGGGGCGCAGATCAGATCGGCCGGGCGTACCCAGGCGGAGACCGCCACGCAGGCCAGTACGTACAGGACGCCGTAGACGACGGGTGCGCCGCCCACCAGTCGGCAGAGCCAGCCGGTGGCGAGCATCGAGCCGACGGCGATCACCCCGCAGCCCAGGCCCGTCAGTCTGGGGCGGGGAAGCCGGGCGAGCGCCTCCAGCAGCGGCGGGCGCGGGCGCGCTCCGTCGCGGGGGCGGGGCCGGGCCGGCTGCGCTGCCGGGGCGTCGCCGACCGGGCGGGTCGGGGCACGCCAGCCGGTGCGGCGGCTGGGCGCGGCCGGGGAGGGCGGGTCGTGCTGGTGCTGTGCTCCACGGGCACCAACGTACGGCGCGTGGGGCCCGCGATGGCGCAATGGCGCGCCCGTTTCATCCCATTTGTCGATCAAGCGATGGAACGGAGAGGTGAGCATGGCACGAATGGCCGCCGCATAGAATGGGCCGTCGGCCCTGTCAGCAACCACCCGAACGGGAAGTCCCACGTGTCCCTCACGATCGGAATCGTCGGACTGCCGAACGTCGGCAAGTCGACCCTCTTCAACGCCCTCACCAAGAACGACGTGCTGGCGGCCAACTACCCGTTCGCGACGATCGAGCCCAACGTCGGCGTCGTCGGGGTCCCCGACCCCCGGCTCGACAAGCTCGCCGAGATCTTCGGCTCCGACCGGATCCTGCCCGCGACGGTCGACTTCGTCGACATCGCCGGCATCGTGCGCGGCGCCAGTGAGGGCGAGGGGCTGGGCAACAAGTTCCTGGCGAACATCCGCGAGTCGGACGCCATCTGCCAGGTGATCCGGGCCTTCCGTGACGAGAACGTCGTCCACGTCGACGGCAAGGTCTCGCCCAAGAGCGACATCGAGACCATCAACACCGAGCTGATCCTCGCCGACCTCCAGACCGTCGAGAAGGTCCTTCCCAAGCTCCAGAAGGAGTCGCGGATCAGGAAGGACCGGCTGCCGGTGGTCAAGGCCGTCGAGGAGGCCAAGGAGATCCTGGAGGAGGGCCGCACCCTCTTCTCCGCCGGTATCCGCCAGGGAACCGAGCGCGCCGAGCCGCTGCACGAGCTGCACCTGCTGACCGTCAAGCCCTTCCTCTACGTCTTCAACGTGGACGAGGAGGAGCTGACCGACGACGCCTTCAAGGCCGAGCAGCGCGCCCTCATCGCGCCCGCCGAGGCGGTCTTCCTCAACGCCAAGCTCGAAGCCGACCTCGGCGAGCTGGACGACGAGGCCGAGGCACTCGAACTCCTCCAGTCCGTCGGCCAGGAGGAGCCCGGCCTCGCCACCCTCGCCCGCGTCGGCTTCGAGACCCTCGGCCTCCAGACCTACCTGACGGCAGGCCCCAAGGAGTCCCGCGCCTGGACCATCGACAAGGGCGCCACCGCCCCCGAGGCCGCCGGTGTGATCCACACCGACTTCCAGAAGGGCTTCATCAAGGCCGAGGTCATCTCCTTCGAGGACCTGGTCGACTCCGGCTCCGTCGCCGAGGCCCGCGCCAAGGGCAAGGCCCGCATGGAGGGCAAGGAATACGTCATGCGCGACGGCGACGTGGTGGAGTTCCGCTTCAACGTGTAGCGGGTCGTAGACCACCACGTCTCTCGCGTGGCAAACATGCAGGTCAGATAGGGTCCGACCCTTCGGGGTCGGACCCTTGGTTTTCCTGTGCTGGGTCGCGCTGAGCTGGGATGGGGATGCCCGTGCTGGGTTTTGCCCGAGCGGGGCGCTGGCCGAGTGTGAAGGCGGTGCGGACGTGGCGCTTTTCCTACTCGTTTGACACAATCGGGTCATGGCTGAGACGACGTACAGCATCGGGGAAGGGCCGGCGACGCGGGTGAGCCTGTCACTGGCTGAGGGGACCGCGGAGGCGATTCGGGCTCGGGTGGGCAAGCGGGAGTTCTCCGCGTTCATCGCCGAGGCGGTCGAGCGTGAGCTGCGCGGGCAGATCCTGGACGAGTACCTGGCGGACTACGAGAGCCGCAAGGGGCCGGTCTCCGAGCCGACTCGTCAGCGGGCGCGGCAGGTCTTCGACGAGGTGTTCGCCGAGGAGGCCGAGTGGCCCGCCGCAGGCTGAGTCACGAGGGAACTCTGGTCCTCGACAGCGAGGGGCTCTCGAAGCTACTCGCAGACGACGAGCAGGTGGTGGCTCTGATCGCTGAGGCGCGCTCGCGCGGCATGGAGGTCGTGATGAGCGCGCTCACCATCATCGAAGCCGTCCCCGCCCGTACGAACAAGTCCCGCCTGAACTGGGTGCTCTCCGGGCTGCGGGTCGTCCCGGTCGGTGACGAAGAGGCAAGGGCGGCCTCGAAGTTGCTGATGAACGCCGGGTTGCACGGACACAAGTACGCAATCGATGCGGCCGTCGCCGAGGCCGCGCTGCGACAGCACCGCCCCGTGGTCATGCTGACTTCCGATATTGACGACATGGCCAAGCTGTGCGGCGACCGAGTCCGGCTCGTGGCGGTGTGATTTCCCCTAGGCCGACTTCCGCCTTTCGACGGTTGATCAGTGAGTGGCGGTGACGCTGCCAGTATTCGGCGGATCACCGGTTGCGGTAACCGGTGATCCGTCGCGTATGCCCGCATTGCAGGGCCGGCCAGCGAGCGGGCTCGCGCCTGCCGTGCCCAAGCCGCACGGTGCCGCGCCGAACTCGGCATGGTCACCGATGCGCTCGCGCAGCTCAGGGAAGTGCTGGACGTCGTACGCACCGCTGACAGCGACGTGAGTGAAGAAGCACTGGAGCTCCGGCACGACATCGGCATGCTGCTGCTCGCGCACAGGCGGACGGCAGAGCCCAAGGAGGTAGTGGAACCGCTCTATCAGGACGTCGTCCTGATCAGCGGTCCGGACGGCGAGTTGGCGGTCGAGAATCGCCGAGCGCTCGCGGCGATTCGGCTCGGCCTCGACAATCCTGGGCCGGAAGCCTGACGGGGCGGCCCGCCCCAAATGATTCAGCCGCTCATGGCCGCGGGTCGTGGTCGATCAGCTTCAGAAGACTCAGCAACTGCTTGGTCTCCGTCAGAGCCTCGGTCTTTGTCTCAGGGGGCATCCATGTCCCAGTGAGCCAGTTCGTTCTGATAGTCCTTGACGGCTGCTGGTCCGGTCAGTGCCCGGGGCGCAGGGGCCCGGCTCCTCGGAGTCGGGCCCCTGCGGCGTCCCCGGACCGGGAACGGCTGAGCCGGGCCGTGCGCGATCCGGTTCGGCTCGTCGCGGTCTGTTCTCCCCCCTGAGCGGTCAGTCGGCGGGCTTCTCGGCGAGGGTGTGGGCGACGAGGGCGTTGGCGTGGCCGTGGCCCATGCCGTGCTCGTTCTTCAGCCAGCCGACCAGTTCCATGTGCTTGGTGAGGGGAGAGGCGCGGATGAGGTCCTTCCACTCCGCGATCGGGCGCCCGTACTTCGCCTCGATCGAGGGGAAGTAGCTGGCGGGGCCCTTGGCCGGTCCGGTCATGGCGTGATCTCCAGGTCAGGTCAGGTCAGGTCAGGGCGCGGATGTGCGGGGGAGAGAACTGGACGGTGCGGTACTGCTGTTGCCTGGACGGTACTCGCCGAAAAACTGGACTGTCCAGTACTGTCGTCCGATATGAGCGGTACGGAGACACGGGAGCCGGGGCGGTCGGCCCGCAAGCACCAGGCGATCACGCGGGCCGCGACCGCCGTGTTCGTGGAGCGGGGCTATCCCGGCACCACCATGGACGACATCGCGAAGCTGGCCGGCGTGTCCAAGCAGACCGTCTACAAGCACTTCGTGGACAAGGAGACGCTGTTCGCGGAGGTCGTGCTGGCGACCACCGACCGGGTCGACGCGATGATCGACCTGGTCGCCGACGTCCCCGCCGACGCCGCCACGCTGGAGGAGAACCTCACCCGGCTCGCCCGCCGGTTCCTGGAGACGCTGACCCGGCCCGAGGTGCTCCAGCTGCGGCGGCTGGTCATCGCCAACGCCGACACCTTCCCCAAGCTGGGCACGGCCTGGTACGAGCAGGGATTCGAACGCGTCCTGGAGAGCCTGGCCGGCTGCTTCCGGAACCTGACGGCCGAAGGTCTCCTCCATGCCGAAGACCCACTGCTGGCCGCGAACCACTTCTCCGGCCTGCTGCTGTGGATTCCGGTGAACAAGGCCATGTTCACCGGCGCTCCCCGCCACACCGCCGCCGAACTGGACCGCTACGCCGCCGCCGGCGCCCGTGCGTTCCTCGCCGTCTACCGCTGACGGCGCACTGCGGGAGCGAGGTGGCCCGCACAGGAGCGCGGGGCTCCGCCAGCGGCGGACGGAGGGGTGATACCGCTCACAGCGCCACCGTGCCGTGGTGCCCGTCGGCGGACGTACGGGCCGGTCGGTTCCCCGGCCGTCCCCGCCACGGCCCGGGGGCTCAAGGGTGGCGCCCCGTCCCGTGGCCCGCCGGGTGGCGGCGGTGTCCGGTACCGGTACCCGCGGAGCGACCTGCGGTGTGGTGGACAAGTGCCGTCCGTTCGCGCACCGTTGATGGCGGTGTGCCTCCGGTGTCACGTGCGCACCATGACGTGCCGTCGACGTGGAGGGAACACGGGCAGCGTGTTGAGCCAGACAGTCTTCCGGTCCGACGACGTCCCGCCCGAGCACCGGAAGGAAGCCTGGCGCGAGTGCATCAGCCGGGCGCTCGCACCCATGGAGATCGTCGGTGGGGCGGACGGCGACTTCCACGCGTACCAGCGTCTCGTCCACCTCGACACGGTGTCGGTGTGGCCGGCGACGATGGACTCCTGCCACTACGTGCGTACGTCGAAGCAGGTCCGTCAGTCCGACCCGGGGAACTACCACATCACCGTGTTGCGCCCCGACTGCGGTGAGCTGCGGGTGGGGCACGAGGACCGGCAGACCACCCACCGCCCGTGCGACCTCTACATGCTGGACACCTCGACCCACGCCGAGGCCGATTCCAGCGACTACAGCGCACGGGTCTCCGCCATCGGCGTGGAGGTCCCCAAGCGGCTGGTGCCGTCGTTCGGGAGGGAGGGCCTGCGGCCGCTGCTGGGGCAGCCACTGTCGGGCCGCCACGGTTTCGGCGCGCTGTTCGCCCGGTTCGTCGCGACCGTGGCCGAGGACAGCGACATCTACGGTCCGGCCGACGCGCAGCGGCTGGAGACCGTGCTGGTCGACCTGCTGTCCGGCCTGGTCAGCCGTGAACTCGAAGCCGAGAGCGCGCTGTCGGCGGAGACCCGCGCCCGCAACCTGCGGATGCAGATCCGCTCGCACATCGACCGGCACCTGCACGACCCCGAGCTGACCCCCAGCCGGGTCGCGGCCGCGCACTACCTCTCCACCCGCCAGCTGCACCGGATATTCGAGGACGACGACACCTCCGTCACCGGCTACCTCCGCGAGCGGCGGCTCGAACGGGCGCGCCGCGCCCTCGCCGCGCCCACCCGGGCCGACATCCCCGTCCACGCCATCGCCGCCCAGTGCGGCTTCACCAGCGCGGCCCACTTCAGCCGGACGTTCCGTGCCGCCTTCGGCGAGACCCCGACCGACTACCGCAACCGGGCCGGCGTCTCCACCGGCACCCCGGGAGCCACCCCGCGAGGCACCCCGCTGGGGCCGCGGGTGGAGAGCGCCGGCCGGGCTGGCGCTGAGGGTCAAGCCCCTGGCGCCGGTGGTCAACGACAACCGGTCGCGGGCAGGTGATGATCGGCGCAGGGAGCGGACGCCGCAGCCGTGCCGAGGTGCGCTGGGGTGGGATCCCGCGCTGCGACCAGTCGCTGTGATGACGTGTTCTCGGCCTCCCGTGAGCGTGGGGCGGCAGCGGCGTTCGTTCCCTCGAACTCACTCATCCGGCCAGCCCTTCCAGGGCGTCGCGCAGCCGCCGGATCTCCCGCAGCCATGAGTTGTCCGGCCCGTCGTCGCCCCACAGCTCCATGAGCTCCGAGGACTCCCCGACGATCGCGTCCAGGGCGCGGACCGCGAGGGCGGGAAGGTCGGCCGACGGCAGCGGTACCGGCTGCTTCGGACCGTAGACGGGGTTCGCCGGGAGGCCCGTGTGGTGCGCCTCGACCAGCGCGGCGGCGGCCACCGCCTCACACCCCTCGTCGCTGTCCAGGAAGTCGGTGGCGGAGATCGCGTGCTCCAGCGCCCCGCGCACCAGTGACTCGCGCTCGCCGGGCGCGCAGTCGTCGAGCCGTCCGCCGAAGTCGGCCGCCGAGTCGTTGTCGAAGGCGCCGATGTCCCAGGTCCCCATGTCCGTGCCCTTCGTTCGCTTGCGAGGATCCGGATCCTGCCACCCACCACCGACAGCGGAACGTGGTCCGGCTGCCCGGTCAGCGGCGGCGGGGGACCCCGGGCGAGAGGCGGTACGACGGCGCCGCGCCGCCGCCCGGTGCGGGCGGCGGCGCGGCGTGGTGGCCGGGTGGGGCCGGTGGTTCGTCTCCGGTGAGCGCGAAGGCGCCGGAAGGAGCGCGGAGCAGCGGGGGCGCTCAGCGTGGCGGGTCGCTCTCCAGCTCGTTGAGGTGGGTCTCGGCGATCAGCGGGGCGCGCGAGCGGTACGCGGCGCGGCCGATGGCGAAGCCGGAGATCGGCGAGGTCAGCAGCTGGAGCAGGATCGCCGGGACGAGCGTGAACGCGGCGAGGACGCTCGGCTTCCACACCAGGACGCCCAGCAGCAGGCAGATCATGCCGAGACTGGCCGCCTTGGCGACGGCGTTGGTGCGGTTGTAGACGTCCGGGAGCCGGATCAGCCCGACCGCGCCGATGCCCATCAGCAGGGCTCCGAGAGACACGAGGCTCTGTGCGATGGTCAACTGCACGTCCATCACGGCCGCCTTTCCACGAGGTGGGCGAGAGACATGGTGGTGAGGAAGCCCACCAGCGTCATCACCAGCACCAGGTCGAAGAGGGATGGCGAGTCACTGCGCACCGCCACCAGCGCGATGGTCGCGACGCAGATCACGAACCCGAACTCGACCGCCACCACCCGGTCGGCCTTGGTCGGGCCCCAGGCCATCCGGCCGATCGCCACGGCCATGGAGAGCGCGAGGACCACGAGTACGACGTCGAGGAGCATCAGCGGCGTCCTTCCTCGGTGCTGGGTGCGTTGCCGTTCGTCCCGCTGTCGCCGTCAGCGGAACCGTTGCCGTCGTCCGCCGACGGGGTCTCCGGCGCCGGTGGCAGGGACGGGACGGACATGCCGCCGGACGGTCCGGCCGCGGTCGCGCCGCGGTCCAGTGCCGGGCCGGCCTGGCCGCTCGGGCCGACCGGCCGCCAGGCGGCGAGCAGCAGGTCCTCCAGGTAGTGCAGCCGGGTGCGGAACCGGTCCACGTCGCGGGCGTGCATCCCGTGGATGTACACCGTTCCCGGTTCGTCCCGCAGGTCGAGCGAGAGGGTGCCCGGGGTGAGGGTCACCACCCCCACGAACAGCGTGCGTTCGCCGCGGGTGCGGGAGCGCAGCGGCATGGCGATGATGACCGGGGAGAGGCCGCTGCGCGGGGTGATGATCTCCCAGGCGACGATCACGTTGGACGCGATCAGTTCGTAGACGAAGTAGCCGATGAACCGGCCGATGCGGTAGCTCCGTACGGCGATCCGCCGCAGCATGTCGATCATCCTCCGCGCACCGCCTCGGCCCAGATGGTCGGGTTGCTCAGTATGTCGGCCGCCGTCTCGGCGGCCGACAGCAGCGGCTGGGCGCCGATGCCGAGAGCGATGGTCACGGCCGCGAGCACCACGGCGGGGGCCACCAGCGCCGGACGGGTCCGGGTGGTGTCGGGCAGCGGCCCGGGGAGAGCCCCGGCGAATGCGCCGGTCCAGATCTTCAGCAGAGGCAGCAGGGTCAGCAGGCTGACCACCACGGCCACGGCGGCCGGCAGGTACTGCTCGTCCAGGACGGCGGCCCGGATCAGGCCGAGCTTCGCGACGAAGCCGGACATCGGCGGCAGGCCGGCCAGTGAGAGGGCCGCCACCGCGTAGGCGGCGGCCAGCAGCCGTTCCCGCCCGGCGAGGCCGCCGAGCATGCTGAGTCTGCCGGTTCCGTAGGCGCTCTCCACCGCTCCGGCGCACAACAGCAGCGCCGCCTTGACCAGTGCGTACTGGACGAGGAAGAAGACGGTGGCGGCCAGTCCGGCGTGGGTGGCGAGCGCCAGACCGAGCAGCACGTAGCCGATCTGGCTGACCATGTCGAAGGCCAGGATGGACCGCAGGGTGTCCTGTCCGACCGCCGCGAGCACGCCGATCACCATGGTGAGCATGGCGCCGGCCATGATCACCCAGACGTAGCGCTCGTCGCCGTCGTAGAGGGTCGAGTAGACCCGGATGATGACGTACGCGCCGGTCTTGGTGAGCAGTCCGGAGAAGAGCGCGGTGACGGCCGGGCTGGCCTCCGGGTAGGTGCGCGGCAGCCATCCGTGCAGCGGGACCATGGCGGCCTTGGCGGCCATCGCGACCAGGATCACCGCGCCCGCGGCGGCCACCGTGGCGTTCTCGGAGGCGGCACCCGCCAGGGCGCCCATGTTGAGGGTCCCGGCCACCGCGTAGAGCATGGCCAGGCCCGCCAGGAAGACGGTCGAGGCCAGCAGGTTGACCAGCAGGTAGATCCGGCCGGCCGCCAGCTTCGCCTTGCTGCCCGCCATGATCAGCAGCGCGTAGGACGGCAGCAGCATGACCTCGATCAGCACGAACAGGTTGAACAGGTCCGCGGTGATGAAGGTGCCGTAGACGCCCGCCGAGAGGATCAGCACCAGCGGGCCGAAGAGCGGTTCGGCGTCGTCGCCGGCGGCGGTCGCGAAGGTGTAGCAGACCAGCACCAGCAGCGAGGACACGGCCAGCATCAGCGCGCTGAACATGTCGACGGCGAAGACGACGGCGACGCCGGGGGCCCAGTCGCCGACCTGCATGGTCACGACCGAGCCGTCGGCGGTCTGGGCGATCAGCACACCCGCGATCACCAGGACGGCGGCGCTGACGGCCTGGACGACCAGCCGGCAGATCCGGCGGTAGCGGGAGGCGGCGATGATCGATCCGGCGGCGAGCATGGGCGCCGCGATGGGGAGGGCGATCAGTGCGGTGGTCATCGCTTCCCCTTTCCTGTGGCGTCGTTCTGCGCCGTTTCGGTGCCGTCGTTCGCGGTGCCGTCGTTCGCCGCGCCGGCAGCCGTGGTGCCGTCCGTGGCGGACGCGGGCGCGTCCTCCTCGGTGCCGCCGGTCCGTTCCGGCGGGATGTCGATGCCGTCGGTTGGTCCCGTGCCGGGCGCGGAGCGCCGGCCGGTGCCGGCTCGCTCGGCGGCCAGGACATCCAGGTCGTCCGGGGTTTCGGGACCGTCACCCTCGGGTTGCTCGCCCGCGTGCTTGCGCCGCAGGCCCTCGGCCCGCATCAGGGCGAGCAGGTAGACGGTGATGCCGAAGGTGATCACGATCGCGGTGAGCACGAACGCCTGCGGCAGCGGGTCCGCCGCGTCCTCGGGAGCGGTCTGGCCCAGCAGCGCCGGGGCGCGCCGGTCCAGCCCGCCTGAGGTGACGAAGAGGACGTTGACGGCGTGGCCCAGCAGCACGAACCCGAAGGTGACGCGCAGCAGTTCGCGCTGGAGCATCATGTAGACACCGCCGGCCACGAGGATTCCCACGGTCAGGGCGGCGGTCATGACACCTTCTCCTTCGTCTCCTGCTTCTGCTCCCCGTCCTGGTCACGGTCGGACGCGTCGAGTGCCTCGGCCTCGGGCGCCAGGGTGCCGCGTCCGAGCCGGTCGACGGTCGCGATCACCATCGCGAGAACGATCAGGTAGACCCCCAGGTCGAACAGGAGCGAGGTGGACACCGCGATCGAGATCCCGCCGGGGAGGCTGAGGTAGGTGCTCATCGGGGTGAAGAACGGGTCGCCGAGCACGGTCGCCGCGAGCGCGACACCGAGGCTGAGGACGATGCCCGCCGCGGTCATCGGGCCGGGCCGCAGGAAGCGGGATCCGGCCCCGGGGACCCGGCCGTGCGCCATGTAGCTGAAGGCGACGGCCGCGCCGAGGACCAGGCTGGCGATGAAGCCGCCGCCCGGGTAGTAGTGGCCGCGGAAGAACAGGTACGCGGACAGCACGATCGCGAGCGGGCCGACGACCTTGCTGGCCACTTGGAAGACCGTGTTGGACGGCCGCGAGACCGCGCACTCCACACTGGGCGCGTCCCGCTTGCCGAGCAGCAGGACCAGGGCGAGCGTCACGGTGCCGATCACGACCGACTCTCCGAGGGTGTCCACCGCTCGGAAGTCGACGAGGATCGTGTTGACGACGTTCTCGCCGCCGGTCTCCGCCTTGGCGTTGTCCAGCAGGTACTGCCCGAGTTCCGACATCTCCCGGCCGCCGGTGAACGCGAGGGTGGCGATCGTGGCGGCGGCGCCGGCCAGTACGGCCAGCACCACCGAGCCGGAGACCTGCGGCAGCCGAGCCCTGCGGAAGTGCACGGCGGTACCGGCGAGCATCAGCACGGCCGCCACTGCGGTCAGCACCTCGGCCAGCAGCAGGGTCATCGCCACGTCGGGAGCGCCGGCCAGGACGAACCAGATCGCCACCAGCAGACCGAGGGTGCCGAGCATCGAGACCGACACCAGGGTGGTGCGGGCGACACAGATCAGCACGACGACGACGGCGATCAGTGCGAGCAGCGGCCAGTCGAGGTCGGTCGAGGTGGCCTGCCGGCCCACTTCGGGCAGGGTCCCGGAGAGCCAGAGCGCCACGGCCGCGAAGACGACCAGCAGGCCGACCGGCCGCCACAGGTAGGCGGCCGAGGAGTCGCTGCGTTCGGGCTTCCCCAGGAAGGTGCCCAGGCGGACCACCGAGCGGTACATCGCCTGGAAGAGATCACCGGGCACCGGGATCCGCATCAGCACGCGTTCCACATGGGACTGCGCGAAGAACAGGCACATACCGGCTGTGATGGCGATCGCCGTCATCCCGAGTTCAGGTGTGAACCCGGGCCAGAGTTTGAAGGCGTGTGGATGGGCGTCGGGGAAGACCGCGATGACGGAGCGGTCCAGCACCGGGTTGAGCCAGGAGATCGCGGGGCCGAGCACCAGGCCGGCGACGGCCGCGACCAGTGCCGGCGCCAGGAACGATTTCGCGGGCTCGTACAGGCCGCGCTGGAGGGTCGGACCGCCGAACGCCTCGTAGAAGATCCGCATGCCGTAGGTGAAGGTCAGCGCGGAGGCGAGGATCGCGAAGGAGACGGCGATGACACCGGCGCCCGGGGCGAAGTCGGCTTCCAGGTAGCCCTTGTAGAGGTGCTCCTTGCTCACGAACCCGATCAGCGGGGGGACGCCGGCCAGTGACAGTCCGGCCAGGCCGGTGACGGCCGCCGTGACGGGCATCACCCGTCTCAGCCCCGACAGTTCGCGGATGTCCCGGCTTCCCGCCTCGCGGTCGATGATGCCGACCAGCATGAACAGGGTCGCTTTGAAGAGTGCGTGGGCGAAGGTGTGGAGCATCGCGGCGGCCAGCGCCGTTCCGGTGCCGACGCCGATGGCGCCGACGAGCAGACCCAGCTGACTGACCGTCGAGTAGGCGAGAAGCGCCTTGAGATCGTGCTGGCGCAGTGCCCAGGTGGCACCGAAGACAGCGGTGGCGAGACCCACGGTCATCAGCGTCGCGGACCAGGCCACCTCCCCGGCGAAGAGGGACGAGAAGCGCAGCAGCAGGTAGATGCCCGCCTTGACCATCGCGGCGGCGTGCAGGTAGGCGCTGACCGGGGTGATCGCGGACATCGCGCCCGGCAGCCACGAGTGGAACGGCAGCTGTGCGGACTTGGTGAACGCCGCGAGGATGATCAGGGCACCGGCGGGCCATGCCAGTGGCGAGGAGAGCACACGCTCGGGCTCGCCGAGGATGACGGAGAGGTCGGTGGTGCCGGCGGCGACCGCCAGCAGCACGGCGGCGGTCAGCAGCCCGAGTCCGCCGAGGGCCGTCACCAGGAACGCCTTGACGGCGGACGGTGTCGCTCCGGGCCCTGCCGACGAGATCAGCACGAAGGAGCAGACGGTGGTCAGTTCCCAGAAGACCACCAGCAGGATCACGTCGTTGGCGAGGACGACGCCGAGCATGGACGCCGCGAAGAGCGTCAGCCACATGTAGACGGTGGTGTGCCGGCCGTCCTCGGAGAGGTAGCGGGCGCAGTAGGCCAGGATCAGGGAGCCGACACCGAGGATCAGCAGGCAGAAGAGGGCGGAGAGACCGTCGAACCTGAGGGAGAAATCGATGCCGAGAGCGGGCAGCCACGACCAGCTCGCGGTGAGGGTGTCGTCGCCGGGGGAGGTGTAGGCGGCGTGGGCGATGAGTACGCCGACGCTCAGGAAGGCGGCACCCAGGATGTAGCCGGTGTTACGGCCGATCCTGGCGGTGAGGGCGGGGACGAAGGCGGCCAGCGCGAAGAGCGCGGCCAGCGCGATCAGCAGGGGCACGGAGGGCTCCCGTCAGCTGTCGTCGGTGACGGGGCGGTCGGGCACCGGCGCCGAGTGGGCGTACGATACGACGCCTTCCCGGGTTTCGCGCGAGGCCCTCAACGCCCTGCCGTCCGAACCTTGCCGGCCGCTCCAGGACCGGTGACCCGGTACCCGGACGCGAGCGGGGGCGGCTGCGGTCCGGGTCCTGCCCGGTACCCGTGCCGTCAGCGCTCTGAGCGCAGCGGTCGACATGGTCCTCCTTGATCTGTAGCGGCCCTGGGCGGCGCCCGTCATGATCGCATCCGACATTCGGTTACCTGCGGTAATGCGAGCGTTCCGCCCCTCATCATAGTTAGTTGGCCGAGCTAAATATCAACGTACGACGAACTCACCGAGGCGTGACGGCTCCCACCACGCGGGGGAAAGCCGGCCTCGGTGATGTGGCCGTGACATGTGACACGCGGATGTGCCCGACATCCGCACCGCGATCACTATATCTACTTACCGGCCAGTAGCGACTGTGGGGTTCATCGCAAAAACGCGCAGCGTATGCCGCGCGTGTCGTTGGGTAATTGCTGTTCTAGCCCTGTATGTAAGGGAGTTGGGCTTGTGTGAGCCCTCTTGTCACGCCGTGCGGGATGGGTGAGTCTGCGTGCTGAGAATTGTCATGCGCGCGACCATCTGACCCCCCATCCGTCCTCGCACCACCCCAGCGAGAGGGAACCCCTTCCATGGCAGTGACGCGTAACCGCCGCGCCCGCGCGGCCGCGACGGCAGTGGCGACCGCCACACTTCTCGTCCTCGCATCGGCCGTGACCGGGCCGTCCCACGCGGCCCCCGGCGGTCCGCCCGCCCAGATCCTGAACGCCGGGGCGCCCGGTGCCGTCGAGGGCAGCTACCTCGTGGTCCTGGACGACGCCGCCCCCGCCGCGGCGGGTACCGACGCCGCCCCGCTCGCCGCCGGCTCGGCCGCCGGCCGCGCCCTGGCCGAGCGGTACGACGCCTCCATCACCGACACCTACGAACACGCGCTCAACGGCTACGCCGTGCGCGCCGACGAGGACGCCGCCCTGGCGCTGGCCGCCGATCCGGCGGTCGCCTACGTCGTCCAGGACCAGTCGGTGGAGCTGCTGGCCACCGAGACCCAGTTCGACCCGCCGTCCTGGGGGCTGGACCGGATCGACCAGCCGTCGCTCCCGCTGGACGGCCAGTACACCTACCCCGCGCACGCCGGGGCCGGCGTCACCGTCTACGTCCTCGACACCGGCATCCACTACGCGCACACCGACTTCGGCGGCTCCGCGGTGCCCGGCTTCGACGCCTTCGGCGGGGACGGCTCCGACACCAACGGCCACGGCACGCACGTCGCCGGAACCGTCGGCGGCACGCTGCACGGCGTCGCCAAGGCCGCCGACCTGGTCTCCGTCAAGGTCCTGGACGGCACCGGCGCCGGCACGGTCGCCGGGGTCGTCGCCGGGGTCGACTGGGTGACCGGCGACGCCGCCGGACCGGCGGTCGCCAACATGAGTCTGGGCGGCGCGGCCAACGCCGCCCTCGACGCCGCCGTACTCAACTCCATCGCCTCCGGCGTCACCTACACCGTCGCCGCCGGCAACAGCGCCACCGACGCCGGCGGCAGCTCGCCGGCGCGGGTCGCCGAGGCGGTCACCGTCGGGAACGCGACCATCACCGACGCCCCCGCGTCCTCGTCGAACTATGGGCCGGTGCTCGACCTGTACGCGCCGGGGACCGGCATCACCTCCACCTGGCACACCGGGAACGACGCGACGCAGGTCCTCTCCGGCAGCTCCATGGCGGCCGCCCACGTCGCCGGCGCGGCCGCCCTGTGGCTCGGCGGGACACCGTCGGCCACCCCGGCCGAGGTGCGGGACGGGCTGGTGTCGATCGCGGTGCCCGTCCTGCCGGGCACACCGCCGGGCACGACCGATCTGCTGCTCCAGGTCCCCGGAGCCTGAGCGGGCGCCGGCGCCGGCGCGGCCGGGCGGGCGTGACGTGCCCGTCCGGCCCCGCCCGGACGACCGTCTCCGGGTCACGCCCGCGGCCGCGATTCAACAGGGATCATCACATCGGGCGAAACCCTGGCCGATACTTGCGGATTACCACCCTCCGTTGTCAAGCTGTCGCCGTTCGTATATCCCGCAGCTCAGGGCATGTCCGACGTGAGGGTGTCGGCCGCCGCGCGCCGGGCGGGATCAACCTGCCGCAGCGCCCTGGGAGGGCCCGTGCCGTTCGGTGAGCAGCCCGCATATCTCCGCGTCGCCGACGATCTCCGGCAGCAGATCGCCCAGGGCGTCCTGCCGCCGCACGCCAAGCTGCCCTCCCAGGCGAGTATCCGCGCGCACTACGGCGTCTCCGACACCGTGGCACTGGAGGCGCGCAAGGTGCTGATGGCCGAGGGGCTGGTGGAGGGCCGCTCCGGATCGGGCACCTATGTCCGCGAGAGCGTCGAGCCGCTGCGGCTGCACCGCAGCGGCTACCGCACGCTCGGCGAGTCCAGCCCCTTCCGGCAGGAGCAGTGCGACGAGCGGGTCGGCGGCACCTGGCGCGCCCGCAGCGAGCGCCGCGAGGCGTGCGGAAGAGTCGCCGCCCGGCTCGGGCTCGACCCCGGCGAGGCGGTGATGTGCACGAGCTACGAGTTCCGCGTCTCGGACCGGCCGATGATGCTCTCCACCTCCTGGGAGCCGCTGCGGCTCACCGCGCGCAGCCCCGTGATGCTGCCGGAGGAGGGGCCGCTCGCCGGGCGGGGCGTGGTCGAGCGGATGGCCGCCATCGACCTGGTGGTCGACAACGTCGAGGAGGAGGTCGGAGCGCGGCCCGGTCTCGCCGAGGAGGCGATCTCCCTGGGCGGCCATCCGGGACAGACCGTGATCGTCATCAGCCGTACCTACCGTGCCGGCAGCCTCGCGGTGGAGACCGCCGACATCGTGCTCTCCGCCGAGCGGTACCGCGTCTCCTACCACCTGCCGGTGCGCTGACGGTCCTCCCCGGGCGCACCCGCACACCGGGCCTCCGTACGCCGGGCCTCCGCATGCCGGCGACCGGCGAACCCGCCTGTCCAGGGGCGAGGGCTGCGGTGGTCAGGGGCGTTCCGGCAGCGGCAGTTCGAACCACACCGTCTTGCCGATGGGGCCCTGCCGGGTGCCCCACCTTCGTGCCGTGCGCGAGACCAGTTGCAGGCCGCGGCCGCCCTCGTCGTCCAGCGCCGGGTGCCGCACGCTCGGCGGGTCCGGCTGCCCGTCGCTGACCTCCACCAGCAGATCGGTCTCCCCTCGCACCATGCGCACGCCGATCGGCCCGTTCGCGTACCGCAGCGCGTTGGTGAACAGCTCGCTCACCAGCAGCAGTGCCGGGTCCGCGAGGCTTCCCAGCTCCCAGCTGTGCAGCGTGTGGCGCACCTCGGAGCGGGCGCGGCCGGCGGCGTGCCGGTGGGCCGCGAACGTCCAGGAGGCGATGGAGTCGTCGGGGACCCCGCCGAGCCGGACGGTGAGCAGCGCGATGTCGTCGGCGTCGTTGTGCGGGGTCAGCTCACCGACGACGCGGTCGCAGATCTCGTCGAGCGAGGGGAGCGGCCCGCGCACCGTGGACAGTTCGGAGCACAGACGGTTGATCCCGTCCGTAATGGACTCGTGGCGGCGTTCGATCAGGCCGTCGGTGTAGAGGACGAGGATCGACCCCTCCGGTACCGGGATCCGGCCCTCCTCGAAGCCGGGCGCGGCGAGCCCGAGGGGCGTGCCGTCCGGGAGGTCGATCGGCCGGGCGGTCCACAGCCCGGTCCGCTCGTCGCGGGTGATCAGGATCGGCGGCACATGCCCGGCCTTGGCGATCACGCACTCGCGGGCGCTTGGGTCGTAGCGGACGTAGATGCCCGTCGCCATCAGCGGTTCGTCGCGGCCCTCGTTGATGTCCTCGCCCGCGTGGTTGACGCGGCGGAGCAGTTCACCGGGCGGCATGTCCAGGTGGGCGAGGGTGACGATGGCGCTGCGCAGCCGGCCCATGGTGGCGGCGGCGCTCAGGCCGTGGCCCATGACGTCCCCGATGGCGAACGCGGCTCGTCCGCCCGCCAGCGGGATGACGTCGAACCAGTCGCCGCCGGCCTCGGTGCCGGTGGTCGCGGGCACGTACCGGTAGCCGACCTGGACGCCGGGCGGTTCCTTGATGCGCTGGGGGAGCAGGCTGCGCTGGAGGATCAGCGCGCCGTCGCGCTCGCGGGCGTAGAGCCGGGCGTTGTCGAGGGTGATGGAGGCGCGGGCGGCGATCTCGTTGGCGAGCCCGAGGTCCTCGCTGCTGAACGGGTCGCGCTCGCCGGAGCGGCTGACCACCAGCAGGCCCAGTATGGTGCCGCGGGCGCGCAGGGGGACCACCAGCATGGAGTGGATGCCGAGGTCGAGCGCGGCGCGCACCTTGGGGTCGTCGAGGAAGGTGATGGGGTGGGTCTCGTCGCTGGTGTCCAGCAGCCAGGGGCGGCCGGTGGTCAGGACGCGGTCGAAGACCGACTCGCGCTGGAAGCCGACCTCGGTGTCGACGCGCATCATCCGGCCCACGTGCGGGGTGTGCTCCTTGGCCGCGATGCCGGCCTGGACCATCGGGCTGCTGGTGAGCCGTTCCATGGAGGGCAGGTCGCCCCCGTCGACGACGGCGCGCAGCAGCACCACGGCGCCGTAGTCCCCGAAGCGGGGCACCAGGATGGTGGCCAGGGCCTCGGCGATGCGGCGGACGTCGAGGCGGTCGCCGAGGGCGAGGCCGACGTCGTCGAGCATGGACAGCCTCTGCCGCGACTGCTCCATCTCGGCGAGGGCCTCGCGGCGCTCGGTGATGTCGAGGGTGACGCAGCTGATGCCGAGGTGGCGCCCGGTGCGGTCGGTCAGCCGGCTGAAGGAGAGCGAGTGGGCGCCGCGTCCGTCGGCGGTGAGGGCGACGACGTCGACGGCGGGCTTGCCGGTACGCAGTACCTCGCGTTGCAGGTCGAGGATCTCCCCGGCGGCCCTCGACGGCAGGATCTCGGCCACGGTGCGGCCGATGATCCGCTCCGGCGTTCGCCCGTAGAGGGAGGCGAGGGCGTCGTTGATCCGCACCACCCGCAGGTCGGTGTCGAAGACTGCGATGCCGATGGGGGAGGTCGCGAAGACCGTGTCAAGGGCGCCGAGGTCCTTTTCGATGTCGCGCAGGCGTTCCGTCTCGACCAGGTTGGCGAGAAAGAAGGGGGTTCCCTCGGGGTCGCGGAGCAGGGTGGCGCGGCATTCGACATCGACGGTGGAGCCGTTGATGTGGCGCATCGGCAGCACGCCGCGCCAGGCGCCGCGGCGCAGCAGGGCGCGCAGTGCCGCGGGGATGCCGGCGGCGGCCGCCGCCGGGAGGAAGTCGGTCAGCGGGCGGGTGACGGTCGCGCTGTCGGGCCAGCCGAGGATCTCCTCGGTGGCGGGGTTCCACAGGACGATCCGGCCCCGGCCGTCGATGATGACGATGCCCAGGCGCAGCACTTCGAGCAGTGAGAGGTCGGCATGGGGGGACACAGCGGCGGCCTGAGGCCGTCCGGACTCCTCCGTGCTGGTGCTCACGTCCACGTTCCTGTTCGGGTGCCCTCCGGCAGGAGCGGAGGTTTCGGACAATTTGTCCGTATACCCGATTGTGCCCGGAATCAGGAGCGCGGGGCGTCAGCGCCCTCCTCGACACGCTCGACCAGGTACTGCCCGGCGTCGACCGGGCGGGTCTCCCCGCCCTGCTCCAGGCGGCCCATCAGCCGCTGGGCGTCGGCGCGGGTGGCGCAGTGCCCGATGCGGTAGCGATGACCGTTCTCGTCGAGCCGGATGACCTGCCACAGACGTGCGTTGATGTCGCTCATCCTCACCCCCCAAGGCGCATATGCCATGAGCCTACGTGCGTCACGCGCCCCCGCGTACGGAACTGGCCACAGCGCGCGTTGTGAAATCGCGCGCCGGTCCACGCGCGGGCGCCCGCCGGGCGCTCTGCGACGGGGCGGAGGGCTGCCCAGCGGCCGGTGCGCCGGGCTCACCGGGGCGCGCCCGGTCCGGGGCGGCCCGGTGAACTCCTCGACCCGTCGGCTGGTTCCGGCCGCGCTGCGGGCCTCTCCCGAGCGCCCCCCCGGGAGCGCGCGGGATCGGTTGTGACGGGTCCCGCCGTCTGCCCCGGGGCGGGTCGCCGCAATCGGCGCGGGCGGCTGCGCCATCCGGGTGGCGTTCCGTTCCGCGGCCGCCGTGTCGGGCCGCCCGGCGACCCCCGCTGGCCTTGGCTGGTGATTGGTGTGATGAGCCGATAGGCCGAGCGTATGGGCGGACCCGGAGGTAACAGGATGAGTGGACGGCCGACCAGGGGCGCCGCCCCGCGCGGGACGACGGTGGCGCGCGCCACCGCGGTGCTGCTGACCGGGGCGCTGCTCACCCCGCTCCTCGCCGGCTGCGGCTCGGACGACGACACCGGGTCCGGCGCCCCCGCCCGTGCCGTCGCCGCCGCCGACCGCTCCACCCTCACCGAGGGCGGCGTCCTCAACTGGGCGGTCGACGCCGTGCCCGCCACGCTCAACGCCTTCCAGCGGGACGCCGACCCGGTCACCGACCGCGTCGCACAGGCGGTGCTCCCCATGCTGTTCACCCTCGACGAAGAGGGCCGGCCCACCCGCAACCCCGACTTCCTCGAATCCGCCGAGGTCACCGCACGCGAGCCCCGCCAGACGGTCGTCTACACCCTCAACCCCGACGCCCGCTGGAGTGACGGAACGCCGCTGGGGGCGGAGGACTTCATCGCCCAGTGGAAGGCGCTCAGCGGCGAGGACAACTCCTACTGGACCGCCCGCAACGTCGGCTACGACCGCATCGACAGCGTCGAGCCGGGCAAGCGCGACGGCGAGGTGCGCGTCACCTTCACCAAGCCCTACGCGGACTGGCGCTCGCTGTTCTCCCCGCTCTACCCGCAGGCGGTGACCGGCAGCGCCGACGCGTTCAACTCCGGCGCCCGGGACGAACTCCCCACCGGGGCCGGCCCGTTCCTGGTCGACTCGATGGACCGCGAGAACGGGCGCGTCACCCTGGTCCGCAACGAGGACTGGTGGGGCGACCGGGCGCTGTTGGACGAGCTGGTCCTCAACGCCGTCCCGCACGACCGCAGGCTGCGGTCGCTGGCCGCCGGACGGCTCGACGTGGCCGAACTCCCCGCCGCCGACGCCGACCGGATCACGGCCGCGGCCGACGGCGACCGGCAGCAGGCCGGCGGCGACCCCTCCGCCTCCGGCTCCGCGGCCGACCTCGCCGCACCCGGCGACGACGCCGGTGACGACCCCGACGAGCGGCAGGAAGCGCAGGACCCCGACAGCGCCCAGGACCAGGACGGCGGTCTGGACGGCGCCGCCGCCCCCGAGGCGGCGCCCGAAGCCGCCCCCGCGCTGCTCCGTCACGCCGAGGCGCAGCTCGCCACCCGCGCCAAGGGCGGACGCAAGGCCGTCGAGCGCCGTCAGGCCGCCGCGGCCGAGGCGGCGGCGGCCTACACCGAGGCGGTCGCGGCCCAGGTCCACGCGCGGTCCGAGGCGTTCGCCGCCGCCGAGCGGCGGATCGCGGACGGGCTGGCCGACTTCACCGTGCACCGCGCCTACGAGCCGGCCTACACCCAGCTCGCCGTCAACGGCACCTCGCCCGCGCTGAAGGACGAACGGGTCCGCTGGGCACTCGCGCGCGGCCTGGACCGTGAGGCGATCGCCTCGGAGGCGCACGGCCCGGCCCGGCTCCCCGCCGAGCCGCTCGGCAGCCATCTGTGGGTGCTGGGCCAGGACGGCTACCGGGACAACAGCACCGGCCTCGGCGAGACCGGGGCCGACTCCGCGTCGCGGCTGCTGGACGAGGCCGGCTGGCGCCGGGGCCCCGCCGCACCCGCGGCCGACCCCGGTGACGAGGCCGCCGCCGACGCCAAGACCGGAGCGCTCGCCGCCCCCGCCACCGTCCCGGTCCGGCTGGGCGCCACCGTCTCCGCGGCGCAGCAGCGGGCGTCGGTGCTCAGCCAGGCGGCGGGCGTCGCCACCTCGGTCGCCGCGGACGGTGAGTCCGCCAGCCTCGCCGAACCCGCCGAGCTGACCGTGCGCGCGGCCCGCGCCGCCCGGGCGCAGGCCGAGGAACTGGCCCGCTCCGCCGCGGCGGCGGTCCGGGTCAAGTCCGGGACCCCGCTCTCGCTGCGCTTCGTGCTGCCGGACGGGCCGGACGCCGCGGAACTGCGCGCGGTGGGGGAGCGGATCACCGCGATGCTGGCGGAGGCCGGGGTGAACGCCGAGATCACCGAGGTCGACGCGGCCTCCTACTTCGACGACCACATCGTCCCCGGCCGCTTCGACCTGGCGCTCTACTCCTGGCCCGCCAGCGCCTTCCCCGCGACCGACGCCCGGCCGCTGTTCGCCAAGCCCCAGGGCATCCCCGGCGGCGAGCTGTTCATCGAGCAGAACTACACCCGGGTCGGCACCGACCACATCGACCAGCTGCTCTCCCAGGCAGCCGCCGAACTGGACGACGAGCGCCGGGCGGAGCTGCTGCACAAGGCGGACACCCGGCTCTGGTCGGCCGCCGGCTCGATCCCGCTCTACCAGAGCCCGCAGCTGGTCGCGGCGGGCAACGACGTGGCGGGCGTGGGCGCGTTCGGGCTCCAGACACCCCGCTACCAGGACATCGGCTTCCTCCGCTGACACCCGCGTCCGTCCGACAGCGTCCGCGCAGGCGCCGACCCCGCCGCCCCACCGCGCGTCCCGCGGTGGGGCGGCGGGCGTTGAGCTGCGGCGGTGCGCCTGAGCTGCGGGCGAGCGGTCGCGGAGACGCGGGAAAAGCCGGGCCCTCCCGGCACCGTACGATGGGGGATGAGGCCGGTGCGTGTGTCTGCCGGGCCAACCCATCCACCAACCCGGGAGTAGCACAGCCGTGCCCACGCGCCACGACATCCGCAATGTAGCCATCGTCGCCCACGTCGACCACGGGAAGACCACCCTCGTCGACGCCATGCTGAAGCAGGCCGGGGCCTTCGCCGCCCACCAGCAGGTCGACGACCGGGTGATGGACTCCAACGACCTGGAACGCGAGAAGGGCATCACCATTCTCGCGAAGAACACCGCGGTCCGTTACCACCCCAAGGGTGGCGGCGACCCGGTGACGATCAACATCATCGACACCCCCGGCCACGCCGACTTCGGCGGTGAGGTCGAGCGCGGTCTGTCCATGGTCGACGCCGTGGTGCTGCTGGTCGACGCCTCCGAGGGCCCGCTGCCGCAGACCCGTTTCGTCCTCCGCAAGGCGCTCCAGGCGAAGCTGCCGGTGATCCTCTGCATCAACAAGACGGACCGCCCCGACTCCCGGATCGACGAGGTCGTCGACGAGACCTACGACCTCTTCCTGGACCTCGACGCCACCGAGGAGCAGATCGAGTTTCCGATCGTCTACGCCTGCGCGCGTGACGGCGTCGCCTCGCTGACCAAGCCGGCGGACGGGTCCGTGCCCGCCGACAGCGACAGCCTGGAGCCGTTCTTCTCCACCCTGCTGGCGACCGTCCCGGCCCCCTCCTACGAGGAGGGCGCGCCGCTCCAGGCCCACGTCACCAACCTCGACGCCGACAACTTCCTCGGCCGGATCGCGCTCTGCCGCATCCAGCACGGCACCCTGCGCAAGGGCCAGACCGTCGCCTGGATGAAGCGTGACGGCTCCGTGCAGAACGTCCGCGTCACCGAGCTGCTGATGACCGAGGCGCTGACCCGCAAGCCGGCCGAGCAGGCCGGGCCCGGCGACATCGCCGCCGTGGCGGGCATTCCGGAGATCATGATCGGCGAGACGCTGGCCGACGCCGAGAACCCGGTGGCGCTGCCGCTGATCCAGGTCGACGAGCCGGCCATCTCGATGACGATCGGCACCAACAACTCGCCGCTGGTCGGCAAGGGCGCCAAGGGCCACAAGCTCACCGCGCGCCTGGTCAAGGACCGGCTGGACCGCGAGCTGATCGGTAACGTCTCGCTGCGGGTGCTGCCCACCGAGCGTCCCGACGCCTGGGAGGTCCAGGGCCGCGGTGAGCTGGCGCTGGCGATCCTGGTGGAGACCATGCGCCGGGAGGGCTTCGAGCTGACCGTGGGCCGCCCCGAGGTGGTCACCCGTGAGGTCGACGGCAAGACGCACGAGCCGGTCGAGCGGATGACGATCGACGTGCCCGAGGAGCACCTCGGTGCCATCACCCAGGTGATGGCGTCCCGCAAGGGCCGCATGGAGACCATGACCAACCACGGCTCCGGCTGGGTCCGCATGGAGTTCCTGGTGCCGGCCCGCGGCCTCATCGGCTTCCGGACGGAGTTCCTGACGGAGACCCGGGGAACCGGTATCGCCCACTCCATCTTCGAGAGCTACGAGCCGTGGATGGGCGAGCTGCGCACCCGTAACAGCGGCTCCCTGGTGGCCGACCGGTCCGGCGTCGCCACCCCCTACGCCATGCTCAACCTCCAGGAGCGCGGCACGATCTTCGTCGAGCCCGGCACCGAGGTGTACGAGGGCATGCTCGTCGGCGAGAACTCGCGCGCCGACGACATGGACGTCAACATCACCAAGGAGAAGAAGCTCACCAACATGCGGGCCGCCTCCTCGGACACCACCGAGAACCTGGTGCCGCCGCGCCGGCTGTCGCTGGAGCAGTCGCTGGAGTTCTGCCGCGACGACGAGTGCGTCGAGGTCACCCCGGACGTGGTGCGCATCCGCAAGGTGATCCTTGACCAGCGGGTCCGGGCGCGCGCCGCCTCGAAGGCCAAGCACGCCTGACACGGCGCCGGCCGATCGCCGGCTTCGTCACGACCACGGGTGTGGGCCCGGCCGTCCTTGGGTTCTAACGGTCCTCGCAACACCCGCGATCTGTGGGAGTTGCGAGGACCGTGGGCGTTGGACGGGATGATCT
>NZ_BHZI01000036.1 GCF_004305975.1 Streptomyces otsuchiensis | reverse complement strand
ACGGGGCTGCGGGACCGGGCCCCGACGCCCCCGGGCCCGGGGGCTGACCGGACACCGGCGCCCCGCCCGCGCGGGCTGGTCAGACCTCCCGGGACTCCGCGCCCCGTGCCTCGTCCGCGTGCGGGCCGTCCGCGCCCTTCGGGCGCGTGGGCCCCGCCGGGCCGGTCGTGGATTCGCCGGGCTCGGGGGTGACCGGCGCCGCCAGATGGCCGAAGTCGACATCGGCGGGCGGCTGGTCGCGCCCGCCCGCGCCTGTCTCGGCGACGCCGGGCACGTCCAGGCCGTAGTGGCGGTAGAGCTCCAGCTCCTGCTCGGGCGAGAGGTGCCTGCCCACACCGAAGTCGGGCGCGCCACGGATCAGGGAGCGCTCGAAGGGCACCCGCAGGGCCTCGTCCACCAGTTCGCTGGGTTCCAGCGGCACGAAGGCGTCCCGGCTGAACAGCCCGGTTCTCACGGCGGCCCATTCCGGCACACCGGTGGCGTCGTCGAGGTACACCTCGTCCACCGTGCCGATCTTCGCGCCGTTACAGTCGAATGCCTTCCGCCCGATAAGACTGCGCGGATCGATGTCGGTCTGCACGGGTGCCTCCACCTCGTCGCTGCGGCTGTTCTCGACAGTGCTGCTACCCCCTTGAGCACTACGAAAGGCCACTTTGGGCGAGGCGGCCAGTCGAGAGCCGCCCCGGAAGCGGGTCCGGAGGCCGCTGGTAGGCTCGAACACGGTTGATGAACCCGTGCGGGAGAGTCCGCCGGCCCCGGCCGGCGGCGCCGAAGGAGCAAATCCTCCCCGGAATCTCTCAGGCACCCGTACCGCGCGGGCGAAGCCACTCTGGAAAGCAGAGGTACCGGCGGCGCACCGGCGCGCGCGGTCCGGCCGCCTCTCACCGACGGTGAAAGCCGCGCAGTGCGCGCGGTGAAGCTCTCAGGTCGCCATGACAGAGGGGGAGGCGCTCGGGCACCGGAACCACGGTGTCCGCAGGCCGCATTGACCAGGAGGCCCTCCCGACATGACCGCCAACCGCGTAACGCTCGCCGAGCTGGAACGGGGCATCCCGTTCGAGGACCGTCACATCGGACCCGATTCCGGCGACCGGGCGAAGATGCTCGCCCAGGTGGGCTACGGCTCCCTCGACGAGCTGACCGACGCCGCGGTGCCGGACTCCATCGCCTCGGCGGAGTCGCTCCGGCTGCCCGACGCGCGCAGCGAGGCCGCGGTCCTCGCGGAGCTGCGCTCCCTGGCCGGCCGCAACCAGGTGCTGCACTCGATGATCGGCCTGGGCTACCACGGGACCTTCACCCCGCCGGTCATCCTGCGGAACGTCATGGAGAACCCGGCCTGGTACACCGCGTACACCCCGTACCAGCCGGAGATCTCGCAGGGCCGGCTGGAGGCGCTGCTGAACTTCCAGACGGTCGTCTCCGACCTCACGGGCCTGCCCACCGCCGGTTCCTCCCTGCTGGACGAGGGAACCGCGGCGGCCGAGGCGATGGCTCTGTCCCGGCGGGTCGGCAAGGTCAAGGGCGGTGTCTTCCTGGTCGACGCCGACTGCCTGCCGCAGACCGTCGCCGTCCTGCGTACCCGGGCCGAGCCGACCGGTGTCGAGGTCGTGACCGCCGACCTCTCCGGGGGCATCCCCGAGGCGGTGGCGGAACGCGGCGTGTTCGGCGTGCTGCTCCAGTACCCGGGTGCCTCCGGCGCCGTCCGGGACCTGCGTCCGGTCATCGACCGCGCGCACGAGCTGGGCGCCGTCGTCACGGTCGCCGCCGACCTGCTCGCCCTCACCCTGCTCGCCTCGCCGGGCTCCCTGGGTGCCGACGTCGCGGTGGGCACCAGCCAGCGGTTCGGAGTCCCCATGGGCTTCGGCGGGCCGCACGCCGGCTACATGGCGGTGCGCGAGAAGTTCGCGCGCAGTCTGCCCGGCCGGCTCGTCGGCGTCTCCTACGACGCCGACGGCAAGCAGGCGTACCGGCTGGCGCTGCAGACCCGTGAGCAGCACATCCGCCGGGAGAAGGCCACCAGCAACATCTGCACCGCACAGGTGCTGCTCGCCGTCATGGCCGGCATGTACGCCGTCCACCACGGCCCGGGCGGCCTGGCCGGCATCGCCCACCGCACCCACCGCTACGCGGCGCTGCTCGCGGCCGCCCTGCGCTCGGCGGGCGCCGAGGTCGTGGAAGCGGCCTTCTTCGACACCGTCACCGTGCGGGTGCCCGGCGGTGCCGCGGCCGTCGTGGAAGCCGCCCGGGCGTCCGGCGTCAACCTCCGGCTCACCGACGCCGACCACGTCGGCGTCAGCTGTGACGAGACCACCGGCCGCGACCAGCTGGCGGTGGTCCTGGCGGCCTTCGGCGCCGGGGCGGCCGACCTGGACGCGCTGGACGCGGCCACCCCGGACGCGCTCCCCGCGGAGCTGCTGCGGGAGGACGACTACCTCACCCACCCGGTGTTCCACCAGTACCGCTCCGAGACGGCGATGCTGCGCTACCTGCGCCGGCTGGCCGACCGCGACTACGCGCTGGACCGGGGGATGATCCCCCTCGGCTCGTGCACCATGAAGCTCAACGCCACCACCGAGATGGAGCCGGTCACCTGGCCGGAGTTCGGCGCCCTGCACCCCTTCGCCCCCGCCGACCAGGCCGAGGGCTATCTGACGCTGATCCGTGAGCTGGAGGAGCGGCTCGCCGAGATCACCGGCTACGACGCGGTCTCCCTCCAGCCCAACGCCGGCTCCCAGGGCGAGCTGGCGGGTCTGCTGGCCGTCCGCGCCCACCACCGGGCGTCGGGCAACCCCGAGCGGACCGTCTGTCTGATCCCCTCGTCGGCCCACGGCACCAACGCCGCCAGCGCCGTGATGGCGGGGATGCGTGTCGTCGTGGTGAAGACCGGCGAGAACGGCGACGTCGACACCGACGACCTCCACGCGAAGATCGAGCAGCACCGCGACCAACTCGCCGTGCTGATGGTCACCTACCCCTCGACGCACGGCGTCTTCGAGGACAACATCGCCGACGTCTGCGCCGCCGTCCACGACGCGGGCGGCCAGGTCTACGTCGACGGCGCCAACCTCAACGCGCTGGTCGGCCTGGCCCGCCCGGGCCGCTTCGGCGCCGACGTCTCCCATCTCAACCTGCACAAGACCTTCTGCATCCCGCACGGTGGCGGCGGCCCCGGCGTCGGGCCGGTGGCGGTCCGCGCGCACCTCGCCCCCTACCTGCCCAACCACCCGCTGCAGCCGGGCGCCGGCCCCGAGACGGGGGTCGGCCCCATCTCAGCCGCGCCGTGGGGATCGGCCGGCATCCTGCCGATCTCCTGGGCGTACGCGCGGCTGATGGGCCCCGACGGGCTGCGTCGCGCCACCCAGACGGCGGTGCTGGGCGCCAACTACGTGGCCAAGCGGCTGGAGCCGCACTACCCGGTGCTCTACACCGGCCCCGGCGGTCTGGTCGCCCACGAGTGCATCATCGACGTGCGGCCGCTGACCAAGGCCACCGGCGTCTCGATCGACGACGTCGCCAAGCGGCTGATCGACTACGGCTTCCACGCGCCGACCATGTCCTTCCCCGTTCCCGGGACCCTGATGATCGAGCCCACCGAGAGCGAGGACCTCGCCGAACTCGACCGGTTCTGTGAGGCGATGATCGCCATCCGCGCGGAGATCGACAAGGTCGGCTCGGGCGAGTGGCCGGCCGAGGACAACCCGCTGCGCAACGCCCCGCACACCGCGGCCGTGCTCGCGGGGGAGTGGGACCACCCGTACAGCAGGGACGAGGCGGTCTTCCCCTCCGGTGTCGACTCCGCGGACAAGTACTGGCCGCCGGTCCGCCGGATCGACGGCGCCTTCGGCGACCGCAACCTGGTCTGCTCCTGCCCCCCGATGGAGGAGTACGAGGGCTGACCCGGCGCGTCCGCACAGCACGGAGCCGGTGCCACTCCCCGCGCGGGGAGTGGCACCGGCTCCCGCCGCTCACGGGTACCGGGCTCCTGCCGTCCCGCCATCGTCACGCGGACTCCGCGCCGAAGACGCGGCTCGGCCGTCAGCCGACCAGACGGGTGGTCAGCCGGTTGCTGAGCAGCGGCAGCAGCGCGGAGATCGACAGCGGCTGGTGCGAGGCGATACCCGGCGGTGCCGGCGCCAGCGGCACCAGCAGGTCGTCGGCACCGGGGCCGCCGTCGGCCGCCGAGGCGGTGACGTCCGCGTGCAGCCACAGGGTGAGCATGTACAGCCGGGGCACCGACAGCAGCCGCGGCTGGTAGTCGGCCGCCAACTGGTCCGCGTGCGCGAGCGCCTGTTCGGTCGACGCGATGAACGGGCCTTCGAAGAAGTGCGAGAACGCCCAGCCGTCGGCGGTCAGGGTCGTCTCGGCGGCGCTCACCGCCAGCGCGCCGCGCGCCAGCAGGAAGCGCCACCCCGCCAGTTGGGGCACGCCGCCGGGAGGAGCGACCGGGTCCAGCAGGTACAGCGGCAGGGGCAGGATCGGCCGGAGGGCGGCACGGTCGCCGTGCGGTTCATGCGGGGACCGGGCGGAGGACGAGCGGAGTGCGGCGCTCAGGCACCGTTCCGCCGGGACAGGAGCCGGTAGTGCATGCAGGGGCATGGGGGCCGCCTCTCAAGAAATGGGAGACACGCGTCGGCGGAGTTTAGACGAGTTTCGTTCCCCGCGTGTTTCACCTAGCACGCCCCGAACCGCCCCGGTAGCCGATTATGAGTCTTCCGGCGGGATATTCGGTGGAGGTCGTGGTGATACCCCGGAACATCCGCGAAGCAATTGTGGGCGACAATCCGGTGGGCCCGCGAGAAGGAATCATGCCACAGGGATATGCGTGGAGGGAGTCGTGCGACACGCCGCGTGTGGCCGGGCGCACGTTACCCGGCTCCCGTCGTGGGCATGATCACGGCACCGTACGAACAAGGAGGGTGCCGCCATGGGGGCGAACGTCGACTCGGGTGGTTTCGGTCTGGCCGACCGGCAGCGGTTCCGGGACCGGCTGCACGACTGCGGGGAGGCGCTCGGACAGCTCTTGACGGACAAGGCGTTCGACCGCCCCAGGGCGCTGATCGGCCTGGAGGTGGAGGTCAGCCTCGCCGACGGTCTCGGTGCGCCGCGCATGGTGAATGAAGAGGTTCTCACCGGAATGGCGACCTCCGATTTCCAGAGCGAACTGGGTAAGTTCACGCTGGAACTCAATATGGCACCCCGTGCGCTGTCCGGCAGGGTCTTCGACGATCTGGCCGAAGAGATGCGGATCGCGTTCGGATACGCGGACCGCGTCGGCGCGGAATTCGGAGCGCGCCCCGTGCTCATCGGTATCCTGCCGACGATCACCGGTGACGAACTCGGGCGCTCCAATCTTTCCGCCGGGGACCGCTACACCCGTCTCAACGAGCAGATCATGTCCGCGCGCGGCGAGCTGATCTCCCTCGACATCACCGGAGCGGAGACGCTGCGCCGCACCTTTGACTCCATCGCACCCGAATCCGCCTGCACCGCCGTGCAGTTCCACCTCCAGGTCACCCCCGACCGGTTCGCCGAGGTGTGGAACGCGGCCCAGGTCGCCTCCGCCGCGCAGATCGCCGTGGGCGCCAACGCCCCGTTCGCCTTCGGCCGCGAGCTCTGGCACGAGTCGCGTGCCCCGCTCTTCCTCCAGGCGACCGACAGCCGTCCCCCGGAGCTCGCCGCGCAGGGCGTCCGGCCGCGCTCCTGGTTCGGCGAACGCTGGATCGAGTCCGTCGAGGAGCTGTTCGCCGAGAACATCCGCTACTTCCCCTCGCTGCTGCCGATCTGCGAGGAGGAGGACCCGCTGCGCACCGTGGCCGCCGGAGAGATCCCGCGACTCGGGGAGATGGTCCTGCACAACGGCACCGTCTACCGCTGGAACCGCCCCGTCTACGCCGTGGCCGACGGGGTGCCGCACCTGCGGGTGGAGAACCGCGTCCTGCCGACCGGCCCGACCGTCACCGACATGGTCGCCAACGCCGCGTTCTACTACGGCCTGGTCCGTGCCCTCGCCGAGCAGCCCGAACCGGTCTGGGGACGGCTGCCGTTCGCGGACGCCGACCGCAACTTCCAGGCCGCCTGCCGCCACGGCATCGACGCCACCTTCGTCTGGCCCCGGCGCGGCCGGGGCGCCTCCTGCGAGGAGACGCCCGCCGCCGAGCTGGTCCTGGGTGAACTCCTGCCCCTGGCCGCCTCCGGTCTCGACTCCTGGGGGGTCTCCGCCACCGACCGCGACCACTACCTCTCCGTCATCGAAGGCCGGTGCCGCCGCAGGATCACCGGAGCGGGCTGGCAGACTCGCTTCTACCACCGCGCGGTGGACGGCGGGGCCGGCCGGGAGGCCGCCCTGGCGGAACTCGTGCGGCGCTACTGCGAACTCGCCCGCACCGACGAGCCGGTCCACCTCTGGCCCGTCTGACCCGGCCCGGGCCGCGGCAGCGCCGCCCGCGCGGTGGCGCGTGCGGGAACGGGCAGCGGGAGGACCACGGGTGAGCACACCGGACAGCGGGACGGGCGGCGGCGAGCGGACAGGGCCCGCGCACCCCCACGACAGCGCGGAGACCGCCGACACGGACCCGCCCGCCGCCCGGTCCGGCCCGGCGGACCGGGCCGCCCGCCCCGCCCGGTCCGGCCGGTCCGGCCGGGGCGGCGGGCGCCCGGACGACGGCGCCTGGCTGGACGACGGCACGCCCGACCCCTGGCTGCTGCGCCGCGAACTGCTGATCGTGCTGGCCCTCTCCCTGGGCGCGAGCGCCGTACGGGCCGTCATCAGCTTCACCGACGTGGCGACCCGCCCCGGCGGGCTGAGCGACCACGCGGCCAGCCTCAACACCTCCCGCGCCGACCGCCCCTGGTTCGACCTCGCCTGGCAACTCGTCGGCATCGCCGTGCCCCTGATGCCCGTCCTGCTGGTCGGCTACCTGCTGCTCCGGGAACTGCCCGGCGGGCGCGGACCGGGCATGCGGGCCATCGGCTTCGACCTGCGGCGCCCGGGGTTCGACCTGGGCCGGGGCGCCGCCGTCGCCGCCGCCATCGGAGGAAGCGGGCTGCTGCTGTACCTCGGGGCCCAGGCCGCCGGGTTCAACCTCACGGTGGTTCCGGAGTCCCTGCCGGGGGAGTGGTGGAGATTCCCGGTACTGATCGGCTCGGCACTGCAGAACTCCGTGGTCGAGGAGGTGATCGTCGTCGGCTATCTGCTGCGCCGCCTCACCCAGCTCGGCTGGACCCCGACCGCGGCGCTGCTCGCCAGCGCGCTGCTGCGCGCCACCTACCACCTCTACCAGGGCGTCGGGGGGTTCGTCGGCAACTTCGTCATGGGCGTCGTCTTCGTCTGGCTCTACCGCCGCTGGGGCCGGGTGATGCCGCTGGTGGTCGCCCACGCCCTCATCGACATCGTGGCCTTCGTCGGCTACGCGCTGCTGGCGGGTCGGGTGGACTGGCTGCCCACGCCCTGACGCCGCGCCTCGCCCGCCACGACCGCGCGGCCGTGGCGGCTGACGCGGTCAGCGACGCCGTCAGGGGGTGACGAGGAGCCGGCTCTCCAGCACCGTCACCGCGTGCCCGGTGAGCAGCGTCCGTTCACCGCGCAGTTCGGTGCGCACCGAGCCGCCGCGCGCGGACGCCTGGTACCCCGTCAGCTCGGAACGGCCCAGGCGCGCCGACCACAGCGGGGCGAGCGCGGTGTGGGCGCTGCCGGTGACCGGGTCCTCCGGAACGCCCACGGCCGGGCCGAAGAAGCGGGAGACGAAGTCGTAGCCGCCGTCGGGACGGTCGGCCGCCGCCGTCACGATCACGCCGCGCGACGGCAGCCTGCCCACCGCCTGCAGGTCCGGCTCCAGCCCCCGGACCGCCGCCTCGTCGCGCAACTCAACCAGCAGGTCGCCCACGTCCTCGCCGGTCTCGAACGTCCGGACCACCGGCGCTCCGAGCGCCGCCGCCGTCCCGGCGCCGACCGCCACCTCTCGCAGCGGCGCGGTCGGGAAGTCCAGCGTCAACGCGTCGCCGGCGGCCGGAAGCGCGCTGAGGACACCGCTGAGCGTGGCGAACCGCAGCGTCCCCTCGACCCCCTCGGCCGCCCGCAGCACGTGGGCGGCGGCCAGTGTGGCGTGCCCGCACATGCGGACCTCCGTCGTGGGCGTGAACCAGCGCAGCGCCCACTCGGCGTCCCCGCCCGGCGGCAGGGCGTGGACGAACGCCGTCTCCGAGAGGTTGAGCTCGGCGGCGACAGCGAGCATCACGGCCTCGGTCGGGAAGGCCGCCTCCTCCAGCACCACCACCGCCGCCGGGTTTCCCCCGAAAGGACGGTCCGAGAAGGCGTCGACATGACGAATGAGCATGGCCGGAGTCTAGGCAGTAGGGGCCCGGCGCACCCCTACGGGGCCCGGCCGGCGGGACGCCGCCGGCCCGGCCGGGCCGGCGGCGATCGAGCCGTCAGCGGTCGGCGCCGGTGACCAGCCACCAGATCTGGGCCGCGTCGAAGGCGTCCGAGGCGCGCGGGCGACGGGCGTCGTCGTGGCAGTGGAACGCCGCCCAGAAGAGATCCCCCGGCAGCGCGTCGCCCGGGGCGTACACCCGGTAGACGTAGTCGCTGCCGTCCTCGGCCGGCAGCGCCACCATCCAGACACCGGGACCACCCCCGGCCGCGGCGCCCCTACCGCGTCCGCCCGCGCTCATACCCCTCCTCGGCGTCCCACCTGCCGCCCGGGCGCCCCGACCGCGCCCGCCGCCCCACCCACGGCCTCGCCCCATGCGCCGACGCCGCTCTCACCCGCGACCCATGCTGGCAGCCCACGGCGCCGCGCGGGCCCGGAACACGCCATCTCCGCCGTCGCCCGCGGTTGCCCGGGAGGGCGCCACGCCCGTAGCCTGCGCGTATGCCGCTCACCGTTCTTCCGCCTCCGGCCGCGTAGGCGGGCAGCCCCGCCGCCGCCCTCCGGCCCGTGTCCCCGAACCGGCCGTGAGGGGCTCGCCGCTGCCCGCGAACGGGACCCATCGGCTCCCGGGCGCGCCGGAACACCGCGCGCCCCGACGCGGAAGAACACGGATGAAGCTCTCCACCCACCTCGACTCCGCGCGCCCAGAACGCGCGCACCACCCACGTCCCGGCGGACTCACCCCGGGCCGTGGCCTGTTGTTCGTCGGCCTGGCCGCCGTCTCCTGGGGTACCGCCGGCGCGGCGGCCGCGCTCCTCTTCGACCTGAGCGGACTCGGCCCGGTCACCCTGACCTTCTGGCGTACCGCGGGCGGCCTGGCGCTGCTGCTGGCGGTCCTGCCGCTGGTGCGCCGCCACGCACGCCCCGGCCGCGGCGCCACCCACCGGGCGTACCCCCGACCGGCGCACCCCGGACGGGCCGCCCCGCGTGGAGCGGGACGAGCCACCCGCGTCGCGGTCACCGGGCTCGGGCTGACCGTCTTCCAGACCGGCTACTTCGCCGGCGTCCAGCACACCGGTCTCGCCGTCGCGACCGTGATCACGCTCGGCGCGGCGCCGGTGCTGATCGCCCTCGGGGGCCGGCTCTGGCTGGGGGAACACCTCGGCCGCGGCGGCACGGTGGCCGTGGCCGGTGCCCTCGCCGGTCTGACCGTCCTGGCGCTCGGCGGCCACGGAGGGGAGGAGGCGGCGGTGCGCCCGGCCGGAGTGGCGTTCGCCCTGCTCTCCGCCGTCGGCTACTCCGCCATCACCGTCTACGCCCGCTGGCTCGGCCGGCACGCCGCCGCGCCCGACGCGTGGTCGACGACGCTGTCGTCCTTCGCGGTCTGCGGCGCCTGCCTGCTCCCGTTCGCCGTGTGGGAGGGGCTGCTGCCCACCGGGGAGCGGCTCCTGGAGTCGCTGCTGCTGCTCCTCTACCTGGCCGCGGTACCGACGGCCGCCGGGTACGCGCTGTACTTCGCCGGTCTGGCGGTGGTCCGTGCGGCCACCGCCTCGGTCATCGCCCTGACGGAGCCGCTGGCCGCCGCCGTCCTGGCGGTCGTGCTGCTCGGTGAACGGCTCGGCGGGGCGACGGTCGCGGGCTCCGCCGTGCTGCTGACCGCCGTGCTGGCGCTGGTCCTCGGTGAGGCCCGGTCAGGGGCGGGTGTAGGCCGTGAGGTACGCGGGAACCGGCGTCGGGCGGCCGCCAGCGGGCACCGGGGTTCCGTGGTGGCGGGCGACGGGGAGGACACCGCTCCAGTGGGGGAGTGAGAGATCCTCGGGATCGTCGTTGGGGCCGCCGTCGCGGACCTTCGCCGAGACCTGCTCCAGGTCGAGGGCGAGGACCGCGGTGGCGGCCGCCTCCCGCGCGTCGGGCGGACGGCAGTCCTCGGCACGGCCGGGCACCACGTGGTCCACCAGCAGTCCGAACGCGCGCGTCAGCTCGGCCTGGTCCGTGACCCGGCGCGCCTCGCCATGGACCACCACCGAGCGGTAGTTGACCGAGTGGTGGAAGGCGGAGCGCGCGAGGACCAGCCCGTCGACGACGGTCACCGTCACGCACACGGGAAGCGCCTCGGCCCCGGCCGAGCGCATCGGCCGCGAGCCGGTCGAGCCGTGCAGGTAGAGCCGTTCGCCGTCGCGCGCGTAGAGGGTCGGCAGCACGACGGGAGCACCGTCCCGGACGAACCCCAGATGGCAGACGTACTCCTCGTCGAGGACGGCGTGCACCAGATCGCGGTCGTACCGGGCACGCTCGCGGCCCCGGGTGGGCACCGTGCGCTCCGTTCTCGGGTAGTCGGCGGTGGCCGTCCGTCCCGTCGTCGCCTCGGCCTCGGTCATGGCCCCTCCTGAAGGACGGGTATATTGCACTAGGGCAATATACTAATTGCACTAAGGAAAGCGCATGGGAACCTATCGCATCACCGGGAGCCGCGCCACCGAGATCGCCGCGGACATCGAGTCGGCCGTCGCCACCGGGGACCTCGCTCCGGGCGGCCCGCTGCCTCCGATGCGGGCCCTCGCCACGGAGCTGGGCGTCAACCCCAACACGGTCGCCGCCGCCTACCGCGCCCTGCGTGAACGCGGCGTCATCAGCACCGACGGCCGCCGCGGCAGCCGGATCCTGCCCCGGCCCGCCACCACCGCGCGCGAGGCCATCGCCGTCGAGATCACCGACGGGGTGAGAGATCTGGCGGGCGGCAGCCCCGACCCCGCGCTGCTGCCGGCGCTCGCTCCCGCGTTCGCCCGCGCCGCGGCGCGCGCCGACGCCCGGCCGGTGCTCTACGGCGCCCCCGGCGTCCATCCCGGACTCGCCGCCGCGGCGGATGCGGCGCTGCGGGCCGACGGTGTGCCGGCCGGACCGCTGGCCGTCACCTCCGGAGC
Source organism: Streptomyces otsuchiensis (assembly GCF_004305975.1). GTDB lineage: Bacteria > Actinomycetota > Actinomycetes > Streptomycetales > Streptomycetaceae > Streptomyces > Streptomyces otsuchiensis. The sequence continues at coordinate 16,104 of NZ_BHZI01000036.1, read as the reverse complement.
GCTGGACGCGATCGAACGGATCCTCACCGCCCGGCTCCGCCCGGGCGACGCCGTGGCGGTGGAGGACCCCGGGTGGGGCAGTCTCCTCGACCTCGTACCGGCGCTCGGGCTACGAGCCGTGCCGGTCGCCGTCGACGACGAGGGCCCCGCGCCGGAGGCCGTCGCCGACGCGCTGCGCGACGGCGCCCGCGCGCTGATCGTGACGGCCCGTGCGCAGAACCCCACCGGAGCGGCGGTGAGTTCGGCACGGGCCGAGCGGCTGCGCGAGATCCTGGCCGAGTACCCGGCGACCCTGGTGGTCGAGGACGACCACGGGCACGGCATCGTCGACCTGCCGCTCCACTCGCTCGCGGGGGCCACCGCGCACTGGGCCCTGGTGCGGTCCGGGGCCAAGGCGCTCGGCCCCGACCTCCGCGTGGCCCACTTCACCGGCGACCCCACCACCGTCGACCGCGTGAGCGGCCGCCAGCGACTGGGGCCGGGCTGGGTCAGCCACCTGCTGCAGGAGGTCGTCGGCGAACTGATGGGCGCTGCCACGGGTGCCGCCGCCTCCTACGGGGCCCGTCGCGACGCCCTCGTGGTGGAGCTGGCCGCCCGTGGCGTCCCGGCGCGGGGACGCAGCGGAATGAACGTCTGGGTGCCGGTCCCCGAGGAGACGAGCGCCGTCTCGCGTCTGCTGCGCGCCGGGTACGCGGTGGCGCCCGGCGCGCGGTTCCGGATCGACGCCCCGCCCGGGGTGCGGCTGACGGTCTCCGGGCTGGCCCCTCGCGAGATCCCCGCCGTGGCCGAGGCGGTCGCTGAGGCGGTACGGCCGCCGGCCGCCCGGCGTCACGGCTGACGCGGGCGGCCGGCGGGCCGGGTGGGCCGCGCCCGGCCCGGTGTGGCTCAGTCCAGCAGGATCCGGCCGTCGCGCACCGTGATGGCCTGCTCGGGAAGCGGTGCGGGGGCCGGGCCCTGGGTGACCGAACCGTCCGCGATCGAGAAGAAGCTGTTGTGGCAGGTGCAGTGGATGGCACCCTCGGACACCTCGGCCACCGGGCAGTTCTGGTGCGTGCAGATGGAACTGAACGCCTTGAACTCGCCCGGCTCCGGCTGGGTGACCACCACCTGCGGGTCCTCCAGGATCAGCCCGCCGCCCTCCGGCACGTCGGAGACCTCGGCGATGGCCTCACCCGCCTCCTCGCCGCCGTCCCCGCCGGACTCCGGTGGCGAACCGGCGTCACCGCCCGGCCCGGCCTCGTCGTCCGAGCTGCCGCAGGCACCCAGGGCCATCGCGGCGAGACCGGCGGCCCCGGCGGCCACCGCCGCTCGACGGGTCGTCACAGGACCGGACATAGAGACCTCCACGCATCGGCTGGCCCGCAAGTATCACATCGCCTCCCCGCTCTGTCCCCGGTACAACCATGGACAGAGCGCCCGCGACGGCTCGCGCCGGAGGCGCTCGGAAGCGTCGGTGAGCCCGCGACCCCTCATCGGCCGGTGGCGCGCCCCGCCGTCCACCCGGTGCCGCCCCGAGCCCGGATGTGTCACGTTGGGTAGTGAGACGCGGGAGAAGGCCGGGCATCGCTCGGGGTCGCGATATCGAACGGACAATCACGGTTCCGCGCGGACCGAACAGGGGGTTGCGGCCGTGGACGGGCGGACGCGTCGAGGGATAGTCTCGAATCCGTACTTCACCATGATCTCGGTCGAGTGGCGTTTCGCCCCTCTCTCCCGGGTTCAGCACCGGAAGCGGGGGTTCGTCAGCTTGAAAGGCATAGTTCTGGCAGGGGGTACGGGCACCCGGCTCCATCCCCTGACCAACGCCGTATCGAAGCATGTGCTGCCCGTGTACAACAAGCCGATGATCTATTACCCGCTGTCGGTGCTGATGCTCGGAGGCGTCACCGAGATCCTGGTGATATCGACGCCCTCCCACATCAACCAGTTCCGTGCGCTGCTCGGAGACGGAAGTCAGCTCGGTATCTCCATCGAGTACGCGGAACAGCCCCGGGCCAACGGGATCGCCGAGGCGTTCCTCATCGGTGCCGACCACATCGGTGACGACTCCGTCGCGCTCATTCTGGGCGACAACATCTTCCATGGACCCGGCCTCTGGGGACTGCTGCACGACCAGATGCGCGAGATCGACGGGTGCGTCCTTTTCGGGTACGCCGTCAAGGACCCTGAGCGCTACGGCGTCGGCGAGACGGACGGCCTCGGCCGCTTGATCTCTTTGGAGGAGAAACCGGTCGACCCCAAGTCCAACCTCGCGATCACCGGCCTCTATCTCTATGACAACGACGTCGTGGAGATAGCCAGAGGAATCCGGCCGTCCGACCGCGGCGAACTGGAGATCACCGATGTCAATCGTGCCTACCTCGAACAGGGCCGGGCGCGGCTGGTCGACCTCGGGCGGGGCTTCGCGTGGCTCGACGCCGGAACGCACGACTCACTGCTCCAGGCGGGCCAGTATGTGCAGGTGCTCGAACAGCGGCAGGGTGTGCGGATCGCGTGCCTGGAGGAGATCGCGTTCCGAATGGGTTTCATCGGTTCGGCCGAGTGCTATGAACTCGGCCGGCAGCTGCGGAACTCCGAGTACGGGTCCTATCTGATGTCGATCGCGGGCTCGGACCGCTGAGGAGTGTCCATGCGCATCGTGGTGACCGGAGGGGCCGGCTTCATCGGCTCCCACTTCGTCAGGCAGGCGGTGACCGGCGTCTACACCGGTGGCGTCCGGCCCGAGGTCGTGGTGCTGGACAGGCTGACCTACGCGGGCAACCGCGCCAACCTCGCACCGGTCGCCGACTGCGAACGGCTCGGCTTCGTGCACGGGGACATCTGTGACGCCGCACTCGTGGACGAGGTACTCCGGGGATGTGACCTGCTGGTGCATTTCGCGGCCGAATCCCATGTGGACCGTTCGATCAGCGGCTCCGAGGAGTTCGTCCGCACCAATGTCCTGGGCACCCAGACGCTTCTCGAAGCGGCGGGACGCGCAGGCGTGGGAAAGTTCGTGCACGTTTCCACCGACGAGGTGTACGGCTCGATCTCCGAGGGTTCCTGGACGGAAAGCGAGCCGCTGGACCCGAATTCGCCGTACGCCGCGTCCAAGGCGTCGTCCGATCTCATGGTGCTGGCCTTCCACCGGACGCACGGATTGCCGGTCTGCGTCACCCGGTGCTCGAACAACTACGGGCCCTACCAGTATCCCGAAAAGGTCATCCCCCTCTTTGTCACCAACCTTCTGGAAGGGAGAAGGGTTCCGCTGTACGGGGACGGCGGAAACGTGCGGGACTGGCTGCACGTGGACGACCACTGTCGTGGAATCGCCCTGGTCGCGGAGAAGGGGAGAGCCGGAGAGATCTACAACATCGGCGGAGGTACCGAACTGACCAACCGGGAACTCACGGAGAACCTCCTCGGACTTCTGGGAGCAGACTGGTCGATGGTCGAGAGGGTTCCCGACCGAAAAGGTCATGACCGCCGCTATTCGGTCGACATCACGAAGATCTCTGGAGAACTCGGCTACCGGCCGGAGCGGTCTTTCAGCGAAGGGCTCGCGGAAACCGTCGCATGGTATGTCGGAAACCGCGACTGGTGGGATCCGCTCAGAGAAGTCACCCGCTGACCGGCGTCACAGGGAAAAGACTGGCGACGGCGGTCACCGGGACGGGGTCATCGCCTCGTCCTCGAATCGGGTGATCGCCGTCGGGCGCTGTATGCCGAATTCCGGTGAGGGGTCGCTCAGACAGGTCTCGCGGCTCCCGTCCGCAGGTGCCGGAAACCTTCGAATCCGATACCTGAACGGCCCGACAGGACCCGGGCCGGACCTCGCCGAAGATTACGGAGAGCTACGGGCAGCGGCGGCGGGGCGGGGTGCGGCGGGGGGCCTTAGCGACCCGGGCCCCGCCCCGCCGGCGAGGCGTCAGACGGCGGAGGGCGCCAGCCGCTTGGCGATCTCCTCGATCACTGCCGGGGCGTGGTCGTTGAGGTAGAAGTGGCCGCCCGGGTAGACGGTCATGGCGAACTCGCCGTCGGTGTGGTCCGCCCACTTGCGGACCTCGTCGGTGGTCGCCTTGGGGTCGGAGTCGCCGGTCAGCGCGTAGACCGGCGCGGCGAGCGGTGGTCCCGGCCGGTAGCGGTAGGTCTCGGCGGCTTTGTAGTCCGCGCGGATCGACGGCAGCACCATGCGCAGCACCTCGTCGTCGTCGAGGAGTTGCGACTGGGTGCCGTTGAGCCGCTTGATCTCCGCGATGAGCCCGTCATCGTCGTGCTGGTGGAGCCGCTCGTCCCGGTGGGCGCTGGGCGCACGGCGCCCGGAGGCGAACAGCGCCGCCAGGCGCACGCCCCGCGCCTCCAGGCGCACCGCGAGCTCGAACGCCACGGAGGCCCCGAGGCTGTGCCCGAAGAGAGCCAGCGGCTTGTCCTGCCAGGGTCCGACCACCTCGACCAGCCGGTCGGCCAGCGCCTCCACCGAGTCCAGGCACGGTTCGGTGCGCCGGTCCTGCCGGCCCGGGTACTGCACGGCGAGCGCCTCGACGCGCGGCGACAGGCGCTGCGAGACGGGGAAGAAGTAACTCGCGGAGCCTCCCGCGTGCGGCAGGCACAGCAGCCGGACCGGGGCCTCGGGCGCCGGGTGGAATCGGCGCACCCACAGGTCGCTGGAGTCAGCGGTCGCTGCCATCGCTGTTCGTCTTCCCTTCACCGGATCTCTCGGCCCGCGCGTGTGCGCGGCCCGGAGCACCCGACGATCGCAGCGCCGCCTGCCTGCGACAACCCCTAATAGCGGGTGTTTCGGCGGAGTTCTGGCCGGGCGGAGTGCGCGGGAGCGGTGGCACGGACCACTTCGTGACGTCCGGGCACGCCGTCGGTCCCGGCCGTCTCGCCGATGAACCGGGCCCCACGAGGAACGGAGCGGCGGCGGCAACCGTGCTCTGTAGGGGGTGCTGCTAGGGGTGCGCCCGCCGGGAGTGCCCGGCCGCGGCCCGGGCCCCGTCAACCCCTACCGGATGCGCCCGGCGGGGATCAGAGGAGGGCCGCTCACAGGGTGTCACGGCCGCCCCCGCCGGGCCGTGCCTCCGGGGCGCGAACGCGCCCCGGAAGCACGCGCCGGTCAGCAGGCCTCGCCGCGCGCCCCCTCCGCCGTCGGTTCGTCGAACGCCCTGAGCCGGCTCGGCAGATCGGTGCGCCGCTTCACGTCCAGCTTGCGGTAGACGCGGGTGAGGTGCTGCTCCACCGTGCTCACCGTGATGAACAGCTCGTTGGAGATCTGCCGGTTGGTGTGCCCCCGCGCGGCAAGCACGGCGACCCGGCGTTCGGCGTCGCTGAGGACGTCCTCCCGCTCACGTCCCGCCACCTGCGCGGTGGACGCCACCTGGCCGGGCTCGCGCCTGGTCAGCCGTGGCGGCGCCGGAGGCGCCACCCCCGGTTCCTGCGCCACCTGGCTGGCGCGGCGGACGAACAACCGCGCCTGAGCGGAGTCGCCCGCCTGCTGCAGCGCCTGGCTGGTGTCCGTCAGAGCCCGGGCCAGCTCCTGCCGGTCGCTGCACGACTGCAGCAGCGACACCGCCTTGGACAGCAGCTTGCGCCGATGGTCCGGGCCGGCGGTGGAGGCCAGCAGACGCAGCGCCCGCCCCCGGGTCCGGTCGTCCAGGCCGTGCGGCACCTGCAGCTGTTCCTGCAGCAGCTGGGCCGCGTGCGTCCGGTTGCCCAGGCTGAGCTGTACGCGCGCCAGTTCCAGACGCCACGGCACCAGGCCTGCGACATCGATTCCCCAGTCACGCATCAGCTCACCGCAGCGGTGCAGGTCCGCGCTGGCCGCCTGATGCCGGCCCATGGCCAGGTGGTGCCTGCCGCGCGCGGCGAGGTAGTGCGCGCCCATCGGCGTGCGGAACACCCCGGGCGGTACCGGCTGCGCCAGCCAGCGGTCCGCCTCGAACAGCCGGCCCGACTCCGTCGCGCAGGTGATCAGCGTGCCGAGCGGGCCGCCGACCGCCACGCCCCAGGCGGGCGCCGGCAGTTCCTCCAGCGCCGCCCGCGCGCGTTGCTCCGCGGTGGACAGATCGCCCAGCCGCAGTGCGGCCTCCGCGAGGATCGCGAGGACGATGGCGCGCCAGGTGGGGGAGTACCGCGCCGCCGGCAGGTCCAGCAGCACCTCGCCCCAGACCGCCACCCGCTCGGCGCGGCCCGAACACAGCAGCGCCAGCAGGGGAGCCGTCAGCAGACCCAGCGCACCGTGGTCGATGTGGTGCCGCTGGAGAAGCTGCTCCGCCGCCCCCACCGTGTCGTTGCCGCCCGCCGGGATCAGGGCGTTGCCCAGCACCGAGACGGCCTGCAGCGACGGGCTCACCGAATGCGGCACGGTCGCCGCCCGGCTCCACGAACTGGGCGTCTCCCGCACCGTCGCCAGGTAGTCCGGGTGGGAGAGGGCGACCAGCAACTGCATCACCTGCAGCCGGCTCGCCGCCGGGCCGCGGTCGGCGGCGGTGTGGCCGGTGACGGCCTCGGCCGCCTCCTCCACCCGCCCCTGCCACAGCAGGTACGGCACGGTCGCGACGGACGCCGAGGGGGTCCGGCCGTCGTCGTGTGCCGCCTGTGTCAGTTCGCCGAGGTACCCGCCCACAGCAAGCGGGTTGACCTGCCAGCGGGCGTTGACGAGCATCGCCATCAGCGAGGCCCGTCGCTGGGCGTCGTTCTCCGAGCGGGCCCCCAGCCGCAGACAGCCCGCGGCGAGGTCAGGACGGCCCGAAGCCAGCGCCTGGGCCGCGGCCTCCTTGAGGACGGGCACCACCCACGGCGCCCCGGTCCACGCCGAGGCCACCAGATGCTCCGCGACGACGCCTGCCTCCGCGCCGTGTTCGTGCAGCACCTCGGCGGCCCGCTGATGCAGACCGCGCCGCTGCTCCGGCGGCATGTCGGAGAGGATGGCGTGCCGGATCCGTGGATGACGGACGTGGTCGGCGTCGATCAGCCCCGAACTCTGCAGCACGCGCAGGGCCGGCACGGTGGAGTCCGGCAGCACGTCCAGCAGCTGGCCGAGGAGTTCGGCCGTCGCCGGGCGGTCCAGCACCGCCAGCGCCTGCGCGACCCGGCGGACGCCGGGCTCATGGCGGTAGAGACAGCGCAGCACGGCCTGGTGGAAGGCGTCACCCACCCTCGCGCCCGCCGCCGGGACGGTGTCCGGCTCCCGGTCGGCGCGTTCGTCGACCAGGGCCTGGGCCAGCAGCGGGTTGCCGCCGGTCGCGTGCAGCAGCCGCGTCGCCTCCTCCCGGTTGCCCGCGCGCTCCGTGTCCCGGTCGAGCAACTGAGCGATGCACTCGACCGACATGGGCGGCAGGGTGACACGCGTGAATCGCGGCTGGCTCAGCAACTCCGCGTGGAAGAGCGGGTGTGCCGGTGCCGGCGTGGACGCCTCGGAGAGCAGGATCATGATCCTGGCGTGCCGGAGGCGGCGTGTCACGTACAGCAGGCAGCGCAGCGACGCGGCGTCCGCGTGGTGCAGGTCGTCGACGGTGACCACCAGGGGCCCCCGCGCCGCGAGCCCGTTCAGTGTGGTGAAAACTCCGTGAAGGAGTGGTGCCCACACAGGCCCGTCGGTCGGCAGCAGATCGGCCGCGTCACCGGCGGTCTCCACCGCCGGCAGGCGCTGCGCGGCCTCATGCATCAGGTCATCGAGACGGCTTGTTTCCTCCTCGCTCAGCCGGGCGCTGTGGAGTAGCTGCCCGAGTACCCCGAAATGGAGCCCGTGTTCCGCCCGGGAGCCGGCTGCGGTCAGTAGCCGGCCCCCGTTGTCGACGCTCCACTCTCCGAACGCGTCCAGGACGCGTGTCTTGCCGCTTCCGACGGCGCCCGTCACGAGCGCCACGTGGCCGTGTCCCTGCTGTTCACAGGCACGGTAGGCCCAACGTAGTTGGGCCACTTGTTTCTCTCGGTGCACCAACACGACTGGCGTCAGCCTCCCCGTTCGCGGTGCCGAACCACGGGGTTCACGAGGTGCTGGTCGGCACCATTCCTGCACCGCCCCGTCGAACGTGCCCGAACACGTTTCGATGGGGAGTGAGCCCCCAAGTCGCCATGCGGCGGCCTGTACAACCGTTTGGAACCAGCGCTTGCCTCGTGTCGGGCAAGTGTTTGAAAAAATCTTTCACACATACCAGCCACCCCACAACGGGCACCGTGACCTTTTTTCAACCAGGCCGATGTCCGTACTGTTTGGTGTCCGGTCCACGTAGGAAACGGAGAAGTGCCTGTTATATGGACTCTCTGTCAAGATCATGGTGTTCGTCGGATGCCCCGGTTGTTTACTGGGGTGTTCCGGTGGGGAGATTCACCCGGATCTCTGTCCTGCCGCTTCTCGTCGTCGGCGAGTATCGGCCGAACGACAGTGGCTGTCCGTTATCGGTATAGCGGCGTGCCGAGGTGTGCTTCGACGCGTCCGCCGGCCCCGCGCCGGTCCGGCGGACGCGGTCACGTCCAAAGTCCGGCACCTCCGGGGCGTGCGGCCCGTATAGCCTGGGCGCATGCTCACAGAGGTCACCGCGACCCGTTACGTCACCCCACTGCGGGAGGGCGGTTCGCTGCCGGGCCTGGTCGAGGCGGCCGATCTCGGTACCTACGTCATGAAGTTCACCGGCGCCGGGCAGGGCCACCGGACCCTGGTCGCCGAGGTCATCAGCGGCGGGCTGGCCCGCCGGCTGGGCCTGCGGGTGCCCGAACTCGCCGTCCTGGAACTCGATCCGGTCATCGGCCGGGCCGAGCCGGACGAGGAGGTGCAGGCACTGCTGCGGGCGAGCGCCGGACCGAACCTCGGCATGGACTTCCTGCCCGGCTCGCTGGGCTTCGACCCGCTGGCCTACTCCGTCTCCGCCGCCGAGGCGGGCCGGGTCGTGTGGTTCGACGCCCTCGTCAACAACGTCGACCGTTCGTGGCGCAACCCGAACCTCCTGGTCTGGCACGGGGACCTCTGGCTGATCGACCACGGCGCCACGCTGACCTGGCAGCACAACTGGCCGCCGGCGGCCTCCGCGGCCGACCGTCCCTACGACGCGTCCGACCACGCGCTCGCGGGCTTCTCACCCGACATCGCCGCGGCCGCCGCCGACCTCGCGCCGGCTGTCACCGCCGAGCTGCTGGCCGACGTCGTGGCCGAGGTCCCCGACAGCTGGCTCATCGGCCGGGACGAGAGCGCCGACCCCGACGCCCTCCGCGCGCGGCACGCCGAGATCCTGCTCGCCCGGGCCGCCGGCGTCCACCGCCGGATCACCCTCGGCCCGCCCACGCCGACGCGACCCCCCTCGCCCCCGGGCTGGCTGACCGCCGCGGCACCCCGCCGCGCGGGGGAGGCGTCGTGACCGCCGGAGCGCACGACGCGACCGCGCGCCGTGAGGTGTTCGAGTACGCCCTGCTGCGCGTCGTCCCGCGCGTCGAACGAGGCGAGCTGATCAACGCCGGGCTGATCCTCTACTGCCGCCCGCACACCTTCCTCACCGCCCGGATCCACCTGGACGCGGACCGGCTGCGTGCGCTGGACCCCGGCGCCGACGTCCCCGGCGTCCGGGCCGCGCTGCGCGCCGTGGAGGAGCTGTGCGCCGGCGGGCACCGGGCCGGCCAGGCGGCGGCCGACGACGCGGGGCGGAGGTTCCGCTGGCTGGTCGCGCCGCGCAGCACCGTGGTCCAGCCCGGCCCCGTGCACACCGGTCTGACGGCCGATCCCGACGCGGAGGCGTCGCGACTGCTGGAACTGCTGGTGCGCTGAGTCGTGGTGAGGCCTGCGGCCAGGTGTGCGTGAGGCGCGCGGGGCGGCGGTTCTCCCCTCCGGTCCACGCGGTCCGTCCGCTCTCTCCGTCCGGTGAGTCCGGTTGTCCCTTCGCTCGTTCCGTCGGCGGTACGACCGGGTGCGACCACCCGGGCCCGGCCCGTTGACAGCGGCCACACCGCCTTCTACCGTCGCCGGAGCAGGTTACTGAGCGGTCGCTCAACGCATCGGGCGGATCAGCCCGGCCGGCGCCGGACGCCGCCCGGGGCCGCGCCCGGACGACGGGCGGCACGAGGGCGAGGAGGCCCACCATGTCCACCACCGAGCGCCGCGTGGCGATCGTCACCGGCGGGGCGCGCGGTATCGGCGCCGCCACCGCTCTGCGCCTGGCCCGTGACGGACGGTCCGTCGCCGTGCTCGACCTCGACGAGGGCGCGTGCGCCGGGACCGTCGACGCCATCACGGCAGCGGGCGGAACCGCGCTCGCCGTCGGCTGCGACGTGGCCGACGCCGCGCGTGCGGCCGAGGCGGTCGAACGGGTGGCCGCCGAACTCGGACCGCCCACCGTGCTGGTGAACAACGCGGGCGTCCTGCGCGACAACCTGCTGTTCAAGATGAGCGAGGACGACTGGGACACCGTCATCGGCGTCCACCTGCGCGGCGCCTTCCTGATGACCCGTGCCTGCCAGAAGCACATGGTCGACGCCGGCTTCGGGCGGATCGTGTGCCTCTCCTCCAGCTCCGCGCTCGGCAACCGGGGACAGCTCAACTACGCGGCGGCCAAGGCCGGTCTCCAGGGCTTCACCAAGACCCTCGCCAAGGAGCTCGGGAAGTTCGGCGTCACCGCCAACGCCGTGGCCCCCGGCTTCATCGCCACCGACATGACGGCCGCGACCGCCGCCCGGGTCGGCATGGACTTCGACGCGTTCCAGGAAGCCGCCGCGAGCCAGATCCCGGTCCAGCGCGTCGGCCGCCCCGAGGACGTCGCCGACGCCATCGCCTACTTCACCGGTGACGCCGCCGGGTTCGTCTCCGGGCAGGTCCTCTACGTGGCCGGCGGTCCACTGGACTGACCACGGCCCGCCGACCACCCCGAAGCGAGGACAGCCCATGACACACCCCAACCCCCCGGCCGCCGACAGCGGTGAGGTCGCCCTGGTCACCGGAGCGAGCCGGGGCATCGGATTCGGTATCGCCCAGGCGTTCGTCGCACGTGGCGACCGCGTCTGTATCACGGGCCGCGACCAGGACGCCCTCGACGAGGCCGTGCGGCGTCTGGGCCCGGACCGCGCCATGGCAGTGGCGGGCAAGGCCCACGACGCCGACCACCGGGCGGCCGCCGTCGACCGGGTCATGACGGCCTGGGGCCGGGTCGACCACCTCGTCAACAACGCCGGGACCAACCCGGTCTTCGGCGCGGTCGCCGACACCGATCTCGACGTGCTGCGCAAGGTCTTCGAGACCAACGTCGTCTCCGCCCTCGGCTTCGCCCAGCACACCTGGGCGGCCTGGCAGCGCGACCACGGCGGCTCGATCGTGAACGTCGCCTCGGTGGCGGGAGTCTCGGCGTCCCCGTTCATCGCCGCCTACGGCATCAGCAAGGCCGCGATGATCAACCTGACCCAGCAGCTGGCCCACGAATTCGCCCCCGCCGTACGGGTGAACGCCGTCGCGCCGGCCGTGGTCAAGACCCGGTTCGCCGCCGCGCTCTACGAGGGCCGCGAGGAGGAGGCGTCGGCCGGATACCCGATGGGCCGCCTCGGCGAACCCGAGGACATCGGCGGAGCCGTCGCCTTCCTCACCTCCTCCGCCGCCGGCTGGATCACCGGCCAGACACTGGTCCTGGACGGCGGCCTCTTCCTCAACGCCGGAGTCTCCTGACCACCCGGGGCCGGTCCGTGTTCCACCACGCGGGCCGGCCCCGGGCGGCCGCCACACGGCCGCCGGACGCGTTGTCAGACCCCCACGGTACGTTCGTCACCACCACAGACGGAGCCCACGGAGGTCGACAGGTGATCGAGAAGCTGCCCGAGTCCTGGCAGGACGCGCTCGGCGAGGAACTGCGGCGCCCCTACCTCGGCGAGCTCGCCGAATTCCTCGACGAGGAGCGCGGCCGGGGTCCCGTCTTCCCGCCGCAGGAGGAGGTCTTCGCCGCCCTGGAGGCCACCGCGTTCCCGGACGTGCGCGTCCTGGTCCTCGGCCAGGACCCCTACCACGGCGAAGGCCAGGGTCACGGGCTGTGCTTCTCGGTCCGGCCCGGCGTCAAGGTCCCGCCGTCGCTGCGGAACATCTACAAGGAACTGCACACCGACCTCGGTCACCCGGTGCCCGACAACGGCTCACTGCTGCCGTGGGCCAGACAGGGCGTGCTGCTGCTCAACGCCGTGCTGACGGTGCGCTCGGGCGAGGCCAACTCCCACAAGGGCAAGGGCTGGGAGAAGTTCACCGACGCCGTGATCGGCGCCGTCTCCGCCCGCGAGGAGCCGGTCGTCTTCGTCCTGTGGGGCAACTACGCCAAGAAGAAGCTCCCGCTCATCGACACCACCCGCCACACCGTCGTCCAGGGCGCCCACCCCTCGCCGCTCTCCGCCAAGAAGTTCCTCGGCTCCCGCCCCTTCTCCCAGATCGACGCCGCGCTCGCCGGGCACGGCCACGACCCGATCGACTGGCGGATCCCCGACCTCACGCCCTGACGGCACCGCCCCCGCGCTCACCGACCGCTCGCAGCGCGGGCCATTGCTCCAACACGGCGTACCGGCGAGCCGGTACGCCGTGCCCGGCGTGCCGATCCGCCGCCCTGCGTCTACCGTCGGACCTCACTCCACACCACAGAGCGGGAGGGTCCGTGGCGCAGCGGCAACAGGTACCGGGCCAGCACCCGGTGATGACCCTCATCGGACAGGCGGTCATGCTCCACCGGGCCGGAGACCGCGAGGAGGCCCGCAACCGCCTCGCCGCCCTCTGGACCGACCCCGGCGCCGGCGCGGGCCCCCTGCACCGCTGCACCATCGCCCACTACCTCGCCGCAACCCAGGACGACGCGGAGGCCGCACTGCGCTGGGACCTGGTGGCGCTCGCCGAGGCGGACGCCGCCGTCGCCGACGCCGCGGTGCCCGGTGACGCGGTGGGGCGGCCCCTCCCCGGCCCACCACCGGCGCCCCACACCGCCCGCGGCCTCTACCCCTCCCTCTACCTCCGGCTCGCCGGCGACCACGCCGCCCTCGGCAACGCCACCGCCGCCCGCCACGAACTCGGCCGTGCCCGCCACGCCGCCGGCCGCCTCGCCGACGACGACCACGGCCGCCGTGTACGAACGGCCATCGACCGGCTGGAGCGCGACCTCCGCGAGGGCGTCACCGGGCGCGCGCCGGCCGACGGACACACCGACCAGTGATCGCCCGCAGGCCGCGCGTCACCGGTCCACAGCGCGTCGGGCCCGGACGGCACCGGGCGCCGGACAGGACCTAAGCTGCCGTCAGACGTCGGTTCCCGCACACCCGGGCCACCGCTGGTACGCCGCACGCCCACCACCGCGCCACCCGAGGGAGCACCGTTGAAGGTCGCAGTGATCGGACTGGGCGACATCGCCCGCAAGGCCTACCTCCCGGTCCTCACCGGCCTGCCCGGCCTCAGCCTCCACCTCCACACCCGGACCGCGGCCACCCTCACCCGGACGGCCGACTCCTTCCACATCCCCGCCGACCGCCGCCACACCGGGCTCGACGACCTGCTCGCCGCCCGCCCGGACGCCGCGTTCGTCCACGCGTCCACCGAGTCGCACCCGGCGCTGGTGACCCGGCTGCTGGAAGCCGGCGTCCCGACCTACGTCGACAAGCCGCTCGCCCACTCCCTCGACGAGTCCACGCGGCTGGTGGAGCTGGCGGCCTCCCGCCGAACCGGCCTCGCCGTCGGCTTCAACCGTCGCCACGCGCCCGGCTACGCCCAGTGCCTGGAGCATCCGCGCGACCTCATCCTGATGCAGAAGCACCGGGTGGGCCTCCCGGCGGCACCCCGGCAGCTGGTGTTCGACGACTTCATCCACGTCGTCGACACCCTCCGCTTCCTCGTGCCCGGCGAGATCACCGCCACCGACGTCCGATGGCGGGCCCGTGACGGCGAGCTGCACCACCTGGTGCTCCAGCTCGCCGGAGACGGCTTCACCGCCGTCGGCGCCATGAACCGCCTCTCCGGTTCCACGGAGGAAATCCTGGAGGTCTCCGGCCAGGACACCAAACGGGAGGTGCGCAACCTCGCCGAGGTCATCGACCACAAGGGGCAGCCCACCGTACGGCGCCGGGGAGACTGGGTGCCGGTGGCCCGCCAGCGAGGCATCGAACAGGCGGTCCTGGCGTTCCTCGACGCGGTCCGCGTCGGCGGTACCCCGGACGCGAGCGACGCGCTGCTCACCCACGAGCTGTGCGAACGGATCGTCGGTGAGATCGAGCACGGCACGCGCTGACCCGGGGGAGCCCGGGCAGCCCGTGGCCGGAGGGCGAGGCGCCTCCGCCCTCCGGCCACGACGTGCGGCCTCAGCCGCCGAAGTCGGCCCCGGCCAGCGGCTCCAGCACACCGGCCCACACCAGCACCAGGATCGCCACGCCCACCACGATGCGGTACCAGACGAACGGCATGAAGCTGCGAGTGGAGACCCATCGCATGAACCAGGCGATGACCGCGAGGCCGATGGCGAACGAGACCACCGTCGCCAGCGCCGTCATCGCCCACGAGGCGTGACCGGAGTCCGCGCCGATCTCCTTCAGCTCGTACAGCCCCGACCCCATCACGGCCGGGATCGCGAGCAGGAACGCGTACCTGGCTGTCGCCTCCCGGTTGTAACCCAGGAAGAGGCCGCCGGTCATCGTCGCACCGGACCTCGACGCACCCGGGATCAGTGCCAGGGCCTGCCACAGCCCGAAGAGCACGCCGTCGCGGACGTTCAGCTGGTCCAGGGTCTTCAGGGGCCTGGCCGCCCGGTGCCGGCCGCCGTGCTCGGCACGGGCCGTCATCCGGTCGGCGATCCCCAGCGCGACGCCGAGCACGATGAATCCGACGGCGATCAGCCGCAGGTCGCGGAAGGGGCCCTCCACCGAGTCCTTGAGCAGGACCCCCAGGACGGCGATCGGCAGCGAGCCGACGATCACCAGCCACCCCATCCGGGCGTTGATGTCGCCGCGCAGCTCACGGTTGGTCAGCGAACGCAGCCAGGTGGACGCGATCGCCCAGATGTCCTTGCGGAAGTAGATCAGGATCGCGACCTCGGTCCCGATCTGGGTCACGGCCGTGAAGGCCGCGCCGGGGTCCTCCCAGCCGGCCGCGACCGCGGTGAGGCGGATGTGGGCGCTGGAGGAGATGGGCAGGAACTCGGTGAGCCCCTGCACGATTCCGAGTACGAGTGCTTCGAACCATGACATGGGGCGCTCAGTTCGTCCCTAGTGATCGGTGCGGACGGGAGGGGAGGACGTCGCTTCCGGCCCGGCCCCGACCACGCCGGACGGGACGGGCGTCCCCTCCTCGGCGGCGCCGGAGCCGGCCGCCCCCGGTATCCGCCGCGCCCGCATCCGCCGCCACACCGTGGCGGCGACCGGGCCCGAGAGAACGAGGAACGCCACCGCCGTGAGAAAGGCGGGGGAGACCGGGTCGGTCGCCCGCGCCCCGGCGACGGCGTACGCGATGTTGGCGGGCAGGCAGCCCAGCGCGGTCGCCGCCAGGAACGGACCCCACGGCATACGCGACACCGCCGCGGCGTGGTTGACGCCGGCGAACGGCAGCACGGGAATCAGCCGCAGCACCAGCAGCGAGCGGAATCCGTGCCCGCTCAGCTCACGGTCGGCCGCACCGAGCAACTTGCCACGCAGGAGCGGACGCAGCGCCCGCTGCCCCAGCGCCCGGCCCAGCGCGAACGTCGCGGCCGCCCCCAGCAGGGTTCCGGTGAGCGCCACCGCCGACCCGGCCACCGTGCCGAACAGCGCGCCCCCCGCGAGCCCCATCACCGGGCGAGGCACCATCAGAACGCTCAGCGCCGCGTACCCCAGGGCGAACAGCACCCAGGTGCCGACTCCCGGCGTGCCCAGCGAGTCCTCGGTGAGCAGCCGCTGCGGCTCGACCAGCGCCACCGCCAGCACCCCGCCGCCCAGCAGGGCGCACAGCAGCGCCAGACGCGACCACGAGGCCGCCCGGGAGACCGGGGGAGCGGGGGTGGGGAGATCGGGATCGGTGAGGGGTACGGACACCCGGCGAGCCTAGCCGACCGGCCGTGAACGGCCCGGAGCGCGCGGACGTCCGCGCCGTGGCGCCCCCACGAACACCCCGCACCACCTGACGCCCCCACCGGCCGCGCGCCGGAGCCGCGTCCCACCCGGTGCCCTGCC
>NZ_BHZI01000035.1 GCF_004305975.1 Streptomyces otsuchiensis | reverse complement strand
CCCCCGGCGCCCGTCCCCGGACGGACGCCGTCCCTTCTCACCCCCTGGGCACCACCATGTTCGACGCCGCGCTCTTCGGCTCCGTCTTCGTCACCCTGTTCGTGATCATGGACCCGCCGGGCACCACCCCGGTCTTCCTGGCCCTGACCTCCGGCCGCCCGGTGCGCACCCAGCGCCGGATGGCGTGGCAGGCGGCGCTGGTGGCGCTCGGGGTCATCACCGTCTTCGGTCTCGCGGGACAGCAGATCCTCGACTACCTCGGGGTGACGCTGCCCGCGCTGATGGTCGCCGGTGGTCTGCTCCTGCTGCTGGTCGCGCTCGACCTGCTCACCGGCAAGATGGAGGAGCCGACCCAGACCAAGGACGTCAACGTCGCGCTCGTGCCGCTGGGCATGCCGCTGCTGGCGGGGCCGGGCGCCATCGTGACCGTGATCCTGGCGGTGGAGCGCGCCGACACCGCGTGGGACCAGGCGGCGGTGTGGGCCGCGATCGTCGCCATGCACCTGGTGCTGTGGCTGACCATGCGGTACTCGCTGTTGATCGTGCGGGTGATCAAGGACGGTGGTGTGGTGCTGGTGACGCGGCTGTCCGGCATGCTGCTGTCGGCCATCGCGGTGCAGCAGATCGCCAGCGGGGTGATCGGCTTCATCGAGAACGGCTGAGCCGGGCCCGTCGGCCGGCGCCGGCTCAGCTGCCGGGCCGCCCCGCGTCGAGCGCGGTCCAGAACTCCAGCAGCGCGGCGGCGGTGGGACCGGGCTGCTCGGCGTTGGGCGAGTGGGCGGCACCCTTGATCACGGTGCGCCGGGCGCCGAGGCGCTCGGCCATGTCGTCCATCAGGGGCAGCGGCCAGGCGTCGTCACGTTCGCCGGAGACCACATGCACCGGGACACCGGTCGCGGCCAGACGCTCCACCCGGTCCGGTTCGAACCGCAGCTGCCGGCCGGTGGCCCGCAACTGACCCCGGTGGTTGCTGAGCCAGCGGCGGCGCATGAACCGGCTGACGGCATCGGTGCCCTCCTTCGGGTTCAGCGCCTGCCAGACCCGTTCCGGGCCGGCCACCGGCATGAGGGCGGCCAGCGCCCTGGTGCGCCAGCGCGGCCAGCGCGCCACCCGGCCGGGGCCGGAGGAGAGCAGCGTCAGCGACGCGAACGGGGCGGGGTCGCGCAGGACGGCGCCCCGGGAGATCAGGCCGCCGAAGGAGTGGCCGAGCAGGTGGAGCTCACCGCCGCCACCGTTCGCGTCGCCTACGCCGCCACCCGTGCCGTCACCGCTGCTTTCCCGGGCCCCGTGACCGTCCGCCGCTCCGGTGACCGCTTCGGCCTGGGCCAGGACGTCCTCGGCGAGGGCCCCGATGCGGTAGCCGTCCCGTCCGGTGGGCGGCGGGGTCTCGTACTGGCCGCGTCCGTCGACCGCCACCGCCCGGTACCCGGCGTCGGCGAGCGGCGCCAGCAGGGCGATGAAGTCCTCCTTGCTGCCGGTGAAGCCGGGGACCAGCAGCGCGGTGCCCAACGCCGTGCCCGCCGGGCGGGCCTCCAGGGCGGCGAACTCACCGCGGCGGGTCCCGATCCGCCGGGCGGTGACCCTCGACGGTGGCTCGATGAACGGAGGTCTGCTCACCGGGTCACTGTAACGAGCGGGCGCCGCCCTCCCCTGGTGTGGGGAGGGCGGCGCCCGTGGTGGCCGCCTCGGTGGGAGGCCGGTGGTGCGTTCACGTGGGGGCGGCCTGCGACCGCCGGCCCGTGGGCCGGGGCCGCCGCCCCTCTGTGGTCAGTCCTCGGCGTGCGGCATGGCGGCCGCGCCGCCCGCGGCGGCCCGGGTGCGCCGGCGACGGCGGGGCTTGCGTGCCGTCGCCTCACCGGCGTCGGCGGCCGGCGCGGTGGCGGTCGCGGTGGCCTGGGCCTCGGCGGCCGGCTCCGCAGCGCCCCCGCCGGAGCGGGTACGGCGCCGGCGACGCGGCTTGCGGACGCCGTCGGCGGCCGGTGCCGCGCCGTCGCCGTGGGGGGCGACGGTGGCCTCACCGGTGGCGGGCGGGGCGTCGGCCCCGGTCGCCTCGGCGCCACCGCGGGTGCGACGGCGCTGACGCGGCGCGCGGGCGGGGCGCTCCTTCTCCTCGGTCCGGCCACGGGTGGCGCGCCCGGCCCGTCGGCTGTCCGGTCCACCGAGGTCCTCGACCTCTTCGGCGTCCAGCCCGGCCCGGGTGCGGTCGGCGCGCGGAAGGACGCCCTTGGTGCCCTTCGGGATGCCGAGGTCGCTGTAGAAGTGCTCCGAGGTGGAGTAGGTCTCCGGCGGCTCGTGGAAGGCCAGGCCGAGTGCCTTGTTGATCAGCTGCCAGCGGGGGATGTCGTCCCAGTCGACCAGCGTGACGGCGTTGCCCTTGGCCCCGGCGCGGCCGGTGCGGCCGATCCGGTGCAGGTAGGTCTTCTCGTCCTCGGGGGTCTGGTAGTTCACCACGTGGGTGACGCCCTCGACGTCGATGCCGCGGGCGGCGACGTCGGTGCAGACCAGGACGTCGACCTTGCCGTTGCGGAAGGCGCGCAGCGCCTGCTCGCGGGCGCCCTGGCCGAGGTCGCCGTGGACGGAGCCCACCGCGAACCCGCGGGTGCCCAGCTTCTCGGCGACATCGGCGGCGGTCCGCTTGGTCCGGCAGAAGACCATGACGAGCCCACGGCCGTCGGCCTGGAGCAGCCGCGCCACCATCTCGACCTTGTCGAGGGAGTGCGCGCGGTAGACGTGCTGGGTGGTGTTGGCCACGGTCAGGCCCTCGTCGTCCGGCACCGTGGCGCGGATGTGCGTGGGCTGGCTCATGTACCGCCGGGCGAGGGAGATGACCTGGCCGGGCATGGTCGCGGAGAACAGCATCGTCTGCCGGCGGGCCGGCAGCATCTGCATGATCCGCTCGACGTCCGGCAGGAAGCCGAGGTCGAGCATCTCGTCGGCCTCGTCGAGGACGAGCGTCTTGATCTCCGACAGCCGCAGCTTGCGCTGGCCGGCGAGGTCGAGCAGCCGGCCGGGCGTGCCGACGACCACGTCGACGCCCTTGCGCAGCGCCTCGACCTGGGGCTCGTAGGAACGGCCGCCGTAGATGGCGAGCACCTGGACGTTACGGGCCTTGCCGGCCGTCTGCAGGTCGTTGGTGACCTGCTGGCACAGCTCGCGGGTGGGAACGACGATCAGCGCCTGCGGCGCCTCCGTCAGCTCCTCCGGCTTGGCACGGCCGGCCTCGACGTCGGCGGCGACGGTGACGGACTCCAGCACGGGGATACCGAAGCCGAGGGTCTTACCGGTGCCGGTCTTCGCCTGTCCGATGACGTCGGACCCGGCGAGGGCGACCGGAAGGGTGAGTTCCTGGATCGGGAACGGGGTGACGATGCCGACGGCCTCAAGGGCCTCGGCGGTCTCGGCCAGGATCCCGAGACTGCGGAAAGTGGTTGTGGACAGGGTGCTTGCCTCTTCTGTGTGACGCGAAGCACGATGGCGAGGCGGGTCGTGTCCTACCGCGCCGGCGGTCGGCCCGTGGGGGGCCGTCGCGGCGCGGGACCCGGTCATCTCACTCAAGCGCATGCACCGCGCGAGCGGGTCCCACATTGCGGACAGGGCGTCCGCACGCGGGCGGTCAGTCGGAGCCGATCGGGCCACCGACCGGGCATCCGCGGGTCCTGGTCCTGCCAGGAATCTCCACATCAAACGGGACCCGCCGTCTTGGCGGGTCCATATCACTGTACCCCGGAACCGCGCACATGTGTCAGGGGCAATCGATAGGGCAGGAGGTCCCGGGCTATTCTGCGGACCATGGAGACGCCCGAACAGTCAGCTGCCGAGACCGGCCCCGACGAGGAGCGCCCCACGGGCGTCGCCGCGCAGAACTGGGACGGCGCCTCCGCCGACCCGCGGTACCGCGCCGCCGTCGTGGACCTGCTGGGCGCGCTGGCGTACGGGGAGCTGGCGGCGTTCGAACGGCTCGCCGCCGACGCCCGGCTGGCGCCCGGCCTCGACGACAAGGCCGCGCTGGCGCGGATGGCCGCGGCCGAGTTCCAGCACTACGACAACCTGGCACGCCGGCTCGCTGAGGTCGGCGTGGAGCCGGCAGCCGCCATGGAACCGTTCGCCGCGCCGCTGGACGAGTTCCACCGGCTGACCGCGCCGTCGGACTGGCTGGAGGGCCTGGTCAAGGCGTACGTCGGCGACGCCATCGCCGCGGACTTCTACCGCGAGATCGCGCACCGGCTGGACTCCGACACCCGCGAGCTCGTCGTCGGGGTGCTCGGTGACACCGGCTACGCCGACTTCGCCGTCGACAAGGTGCGCACCGCGATCGAGGCGGACCCGCGGCTCGGCGGCCCGCTGGCGCTGTGGGCGCGGCGGCTGATGGGCGAGGCCCTCTCCCAGGCACAGCGGGTGGTCGCCGACCGCGACGCCCTGTCGACGATGCTGGTGGGCGGCGTCGCCGACGGCTTCGACCTGGCGGAGATCGGGCAGATGTTCGCGCGGATCACCGAGGCCCACACCAAGCGGATGGCGGCGCTGGGCCTGGCGGCCTGACCGCCCCGGGCCCGCCCGGATCGCGACCGGACGGTGCGCGGCGGCACCCCCGCGCTCTACGGTGGTGCGATGGAGACCACGCTGCTGGACGCGGCCCTCGTCGAGGAGTCCGCGAAGAAGTCCGGACTGGTATGGGTACGCGGCGGCGAGGGCCCGGCGCGCGCGCTGTGGCACCTCTGGCACGACGGCGCGCTCTGGCTGGTCGGCGGCCCCGGTGAACAGCCCCTGGACGGCCTCGGCCTGGTGGACGGCGGGACGGCGACGGTCACCGTGCGCAGCAAGGACAAGGGCGCCCGCCTGGTGGTCTGGTCGGCGCGGGTCAGCGAGCCGGCGCCGCGCGGCGAGGAGTGGACCGCCGCCGCCGAGGAGCTGCGGGGCAAGCGGCTGAACGCGCCGGACGCCGCCGGCCTCGTGGAACGCTGGGCGGCTGAGTGCCGGCTGCTGCGGCTGACGCCCGAGGGGCCGGTCACCCAGCGGCCGGGCGCCATGCCCCAGGAGTCGGGCGCGGAGCCGCCCCGGCCGTCACCGGCGCTCACCCGCGTCAGCGTGCCGACCGGGCTGCCGGCCCGCCGCGGCCGCCGGCGCGGCGAGCGGGGCTGAACACGGCGAGCGGGGCTGAACACGGCGAGCGGGGCTGAACGCGGGCCGTGCCGCTCAGTCGGCGTCCTTGAGGATCTTGTCCCCGTAGTCGACGATCTGGTCCTCGGCGGGCGCCCGCAGCGTGAACTCCTCGTTCCAGTCGGCCATCCGGATCTCGCCCGCCTCACCACCGCGCTCCAGGCGCAGCGGGTAGGGGTCGCCGATCAGGGAGACCTCCAGGACACCGCCGGCGCCCTCGTCGGCGATGACGCTGATGGTCTCGACGCCGCCGATCTCCCCACGCTCCCCGGTCTCCCGGGTGCCCTCCAGGGTGAGCAGCAGGTCGAGCATGACGGACTTGTCCGTGAAGCCGCTGAGCTGCTCGTACGAGGGGTCCTCGGGTGCGACCTTGACGTACATGCCGTCCAGTTTCTCGGCCGGGTCGATGCCGGGATCGGCCTCGTCCTCCTCGGACTGCTGGAACTGCCAGAACGCCGCGTCGGCCTTGATGAAGAGTTCCTCCTCTATCCGGAGGATCTCGAAGGTCATGCCCTGGGTGGAGACCTCTCCCATGCCTCCCTGCGGCCCGAGGCGCATGTCGAGCCGGAACCCGGCCTCGCCCGCGGTGACGGTGCCGGAGAGCCGCAGGGCGTCCGCTTCCCCCGCCACCGCGAGGGCCCGCTCCTCGACCGTGTCGGCGGGGAGGGAGGCGAGGCCGTTGGTGCCCTCGTCGGGGTCGGGGGGCGGCTCGCTGGAGCAGCCCCCGAGCAACCCGGCGCCGGCGGCACACAGCAGGCCGCTCACCAGCGCGTCGCGAAGGGGGTGCCGCCTGCGGGCTCGTACGGTCACGGGGGCTGCCACTCCTCGGTTCGGTGGGGGCCGGCCGGCGTCGGGCCGCCGTGCCGCCAGGACATGGCCGACAGCGCCGTCCGGGAGAGGGATACCGACGACCGAGCGGCAGCGTACCCGGAGCGCTGACGCGGCCACAGGGGCGGTCCCGCGGCGCGCCGACGGCGCCGTACCATCGAGTACATGGCTACCGACACCACCGCCGCTGCCGGCACCACCCCGACCGATGACGCGGTGCGTGCCGCGCTCGCCACGGTGAACGACCCGGAGATCCACCGGCCCATCACCGACCTCGGCATGGTCAAGTCGGTGGAGATCGAACCGGACGGCTCCGTGACGGTGGGCATCTACCTCACGGTCTCCGGCTGCCCCATGCGGGAGACCATCACCTCCAACGTCACCGAGGCGGTGCGCGGCGTCACCGGGGTGACGGACGTCCACGTCGAGCTCGACGTGATGAGCGACGAGCAGCGCAAGGACCTCGCCGCCTCACTGCGCGGCGGAAAGGCCGAACGCGAGGTGCCGTTCGCCCAGCCGGGGTCGCTGACCCGGGTCTACTGCGTGGCCTCGGGCAAGGGCGGCGTCGGCAAGTCCTCCGTCACCGTCAACCTGGCCGCCGCGCTGGCCGCCGACGGGCTGAAGGTGGGCGTCGTGGACGCCGACATCTACGGCCACTCGGTGCCCCGGATGCTCGGAGCCGAGGGCAAGCCCACCCAGGTCGAGAACATGATCATGCCGCCGTCGGCGCACGGCGTGAAGGTCATCTCCATCGGGATGTTCACCCCCGGCAACGCGCCGGTCGTCTGGCGCGGCCCGATGCTGCACCGCGCGCTCCAGCAGTTCCTCGCGGACGTCTACTGGGGCGACCTCGACGTGCTGCTGCTGGACCTCCCGCCGGGCACCGGCGACATCGCCATCTCGGTGGCCCAGCTGGTGCCCAACGCCGAGATCCTGGTGGTGACGACGCCGCAGCAGGCCGCCGCGGAGGTGGCGGAGCGGGCGGGTTCGATCGCCGTGCAGACGCACCAGAAGATCGTCGGCGTGGTGGAGAACATGGCGGGGCTGCCCTGCCCGCACTGTGACGAGACGGTGGACGTGTTCGGCAGCGGCGGCGGCCAGCGGGTCGCCGACGGGCTGACCCGTACCACCGGCGCCGAGGTGCCGCTGCTCGGCCAGATCCCGATCGACGTGCGGCTGCGCGAGGGCGGCGACGAGGGCAAGCCGGTCGTGCTGTCCGACCCCGACTCGCCCGCCGGATCGGCGATCCGCAAGGTCGCCGAGTCGCTGGGCGCCCGCCGTCGTGGGCTGTCGGGGCTCTCGCTCGGCATCACGCCGCGCAACAAGTTCTGACCCGCGCCACGGCCCGCGCCCTTGTTCCGGCGGGTGCCGGCACCGGCGTGTTGTGACGGACGGCGGCGCATCGCGGCGGACGGCGGCGCGTCGCGGCGGGTGGAGGCGCCCGGGCGCCGCGCGCGCCGGACCGACGTGACGGAGCCCGGCCGGGCGGCGATCTCTGGAGATCGCCCTCCCCGGCCGGGCTCCCGGGCGCGGCTCGCGTGAAGCACCGACGGTCAGCCGAGGGCCGCCCCGGTGGGGCGACGGCCGCCGCCGGTCAGCTGTAGCTCTCGATGTCCCCGATCACGGCGAACCCCAGGCCGTAGGCGCTCATACCCCGGCCGTAGGCGCCGATGTGCTGGCCGTCCTCGGCCGCGCCGGCCAGGACCCAGCCGTACTCCGACTCCCGGTAGCGGAAGTCGGTGGGGGTTCCGTCGACCGGCAGCGACAGGGTGGACCAGCCGTCACCGTGCAGGTTGTCGGCGAGGTCCCAGGCGATGCCGGTCTGCTGCTCCAGCCAGTCCTGCCGCAGCGCGCGTTCCATCTGGGTGGGCCAGGTACGGGACAGCAGCCCCGAGCCCGCCAGCCACGCGGCCGAGGAGACCGAGGTGGCCTCCAGTACTCCGGTTCCGTCCGGGCTGCGCCTCACGGGCCGGTTGGCCACGGTCACCACGACGGCGAACCGCTGGTCCTCCGGGCCGAGTTCGGCGCGGTAGGACGGCTCGTCACCGTGGCCGGTCGATCCGTGCTCGACCG
Source organism: Streptomyces otsuchiensis (assembly GCF_004305975.1). GTDB lineage: Bacteria > Actinomycetota > Actinomycetes > Streptomycetales > Streptomycetaceae > Streptomyces > Streptomyces otsuchiensis. Next base: position 19,358 of record NZ_BHZI01000035.1, on the reverse strand, counting down.
AGCCGTCGGCGGCCGAGGCCACCTGCATCAGCCAGCGCGGCCCGCTGAACGCCTCGTCGAGTCCGTACCAGGGGAAGCCGGCCGCCAGGTAGCCGTCCACCGCGCGACCGGCCCCAGGCACCCCCTGAGCGGCGCTCGGCCCGGTCCGACTTGTCGTCTCCATGTGCGGACGCCTCCTCCTCACGTGTGCCCAGGGGGAAGCCCCGGACACAGGTGAGGATAGCCACCCGGCCCTCACGGGGCGGCGAAGCCCGGAAACCAGCCGGGGATAAATACCCCAAATGCGATGGAATGCCCGGTCAGGTGGCGTCCATGTCGAACGGGGGTGCGGGCGTGGCGGGTGTGCGCGAAGGACCGGCCGGTGCGCCGGACGCCTCCTTTTCGAGCCGCACGCCCCCGTGGTTGGTGGCGGCGCCGTCGGCGGCCATCTCGTCCTCGGGGGCGAACCCCTTGTCGAGTGCGGCCGGGTCGCCGGGGGAGGCCGTGTCGCCCTTCACCGAGACGCCGTTGCTGCCGTCGGTGCCGTTGGCACCGTCGCCGCCGTCTCCGCCGTCGGTGCCGTTCACTCCGGGGCGGGCGCGTCCGTTGATGGAGTCGGTGACCTCGGTCAGCTCCTTGCGGACGTCCAGCGAGTCCCGCAGCTCCCGGAGCCCGAGGTCGTCCCGGCCGGCCAGGTGCTTCTGCGCGAACCGCTTCGGGTGCAGGTCCTCGAACTCGAAGTCCTTGAACTCCGGTCCCAGCTCGGAGCGGATGTCCTGCTTGGCGCTGTCGGAGTACTCCCGCACCTTGCGGATGAACCCCATGGCGTCCTGGATCAGCTTGGGCAGCTTGTCCGGGCCGAACAGCAGAACGGCCAGAATGAGCAGCACAAGGAACTCAACCGACCCGATATCGAAGAACACCTGTCAGCTCCCTCATTCGGATGTGGCCCGGCCGACTGCCACGGTACCCCGGTGGTGCCCCCGGACGGGAGGGAGCGTTACTCGGACGTCGCCCGGCCGAGCTCCACCTCGACGGTGATCTCCGAGCCGTCACGCTCCAGCGTGACCTCCAGCACATCGCCCGGACGGTGCGAACGGACCTTGACGATCAGCTCGTCGCTGCTGCGGACCCGTGAGCCGTCGACGGCGGTGATGACGTCGCCGTCCTCGATACCGGCACGGTCGCCGGGGCCGTCCGGGAGCACCCCGGAGTCGCTGGCGCTGCTGCCGACCCGGGCGCCGTTGCCCGTGTAGCTGAGGTCCAGCTTCACACCGAGCACCGGATGCGAGGCGGTGCCGGTGTTGATCAGCTCCTCCGCGATCCGCTTCGCCTGGTTGACCGGAATGGCGAAGCCCAGGCCCACGCTGCCGCCCCGCGCCTCCGCGCCGTCGGGGTCACCGCCGCCGGGGGTGCGGATGGCGCTGTTGATGCCGATGACCTGGCCGCGCTCGTCGACCAGCGGGCCACCGGAGTTGCCCGGGTTGATCGGGGCGTCCGTCTGAAGGGCGTTGACGTAGCTGATGTCGCTGCCGTCCCCCTCGCCACCGGCGGTGATGGGCCGGTCGGTCGCGCTGATGATGCCGGAGGTGACCGTGCCGTCCAGGTCGAACGGGGAGCCGATCGCCACCACCGGATCGCCCACCCGCACCGCGTCGGAGTCCCCGAGCGGAAGCGCGCTCAGCCCGGACACGCCGGAGACCTTGACCACGGCCAGGTCGTAGCCGCTGTCCGAGCCGACCAGTTCGGCCCGCACCGCGTCGCCGTTGTGGAAGGAGACCTGTATGCGGCCGCCGTCGCGCGCCGGACGCACCACGTGCGCGTTGGTGAGGATGTGCCCCTCGTCGTCCAGGACGAAGCCGGTGCCGGTGCCGCCCGAACCGCCGCCGCTCGCGTAGAGCGTGACCACACCGGGCAGGGCGTCCTCCGCGATGGCCGCCACCGTGCCCGGCTGGCTCACCCGGTCCGGCTGGGTGGCCTGCGGCAGCCGCACCTGGCTGAAGCTGCCACCGCGTTCCAGCTGCACCCCGACCAGCCCGCCGACTCCACCGGCCACCAGCGCCACGACCAGCGCGCCGACCACCAGCGCCACCGGGCGGGGCCGGCGCGGCCCCTCGTCGGGCTGCTGACCCGGCGCACCGGCCCCGTAGGGCGGGAACGCGCCGCCCGGAGCGGACGGGGCCGCCCACGGGTCGTACCGCCTGGCGCCGGCGTCGGCGACGGGCGCGGCGGCTGCGGGAGCGCCCGCGGGGTGCGGCTGCTGCGCGTACGGGTACGGGTGCCCCGGCGCGCCGGTGGACTGCGCGGCGTACGGCTGCCCTCCCTGGCCTGGCCGGGTGGCGTGACCGGGCTGGGTGGGTGTGCCGTGGTGCCCGGCGCCGCCTCCCGGCACCACGGGCGGCGGTGCGCCATGGGAGGCGGACGCCTCGTCCGGATGCGTGGGAACGCCGTCGGCGGGCGTCGGGGTGTACGGCCGCGGGGCTCCCCCGGCGGGCGGACCGCCCACCTGGGCCACCGGTGCCGGAGCACCACCCGCGGGCGCAGCGGCGGATCGCGGAGCAGCGGCCGGGGCGCGGGCCACCGCCCGGCGGCGACGGCGGTGCCGTGCCGTAGGCGGGCGTGTAGGCGGAGCCGGGCGGGGTGGTACCGCCGGCGGGAGTACTGCCGGGGGTGCCGCCGGGCGGCGTGGGCGCGGCGGCCGGCACGCCGTCCGCCGGGGTGCCGGTGGCGGTGCCCGCCGGAGGCGTCTGCGACGGATGCTGCACCGGCGGCGCCGGTGCCCACGGGCCGGGACGCCCGTACGGCGGCGTGCCGTACGGGTCATGTCCGTGCCGCGGCTCCTTGCCGCTCGTCCCGTCGTCCATGGTTGCCCCCACACTCGTCATCCGCGCGCCGTGCTACGGCTAAGGATTCAACCAGGTATCGGCCCCGGCTTCAGCGTGGGCTCAGCGCTCCGTGCGGATGGCCGCCGAAGGACGCGGGCGTCACGGTGTCCGCCGCGAGCTCCGGGGAGCGGTTGACCGGGCCCGGGCCCGCGCCCGGGGCGGCCGCCCCCACGGGCGGCATCGCGAGCGGCACCGCACCGGGTGTCGGGGCGTCCGGACGGGCCGCGATCAGCGCGGCCATCTGCGGGGAGACGGGCACCCCGTGGTAGGCGACGGCCTCGACGGAGGTCGTCCCGCCGCTGCGGAGCGACACACCGTTGGGCCCGGCGTCCTCGCGGTCCTCGCGCCCGCCGGCGCGGGGCGAGGTCGGAGAGGCGCCGCCGGGGGTGGCCATCGCCACCGGGCCGCTGGAGGGCGCCACCGGAGAACCGCCGGTCGCGGCCAGTCCCCCGCCGATGGCGACCGCCGCGAGCGAGACGGCCCCCGCCGCGGCGAAGGCGAAGCGGTGGCCACGCGGCTGCCGGACGGGGAACAGCCCGGTCGCGCCGGACGGCCCCGCGCCCGGGAGGACGGCGCCGCCGGTCGCCCGCCGGGCCGGTCCGTCACCGGGACGGTGGACGGGGAAGCCCCGGTCGGAGCCGAGCAGGGGAACGGACAGCAGGGAGTCGCGGCGTCTGCGGGGTGGCGTGAGCACGTCCCGGGTGGGCCAGCCGCCGCCACGCGCGGGCCCGGGACCGCCCGGGCCGCCGCCCGGGTCGGGCGGACCGGCGGGCAGCCCCTGGAGCCGGGCCATCAGGCCGTCGGAGGGGGCGGGCAGCGGACTGTGGGCGAAGGCGCTCTTGAGGCGACGCTGCGCTTCCGCCTCCGCCTTGCAGCCGGGACACGTCGCCAGGTGCGCGAGGACACGGTCACGGTGGTCGTGGGACAGTTCGCCGTCGATCAGCGCTGCGAGGCTGTCCCCGAGATGCTGCTCACTGCTCACTCGGTTCAGCCTCCCCCGTACGCGCGGACGGCATGCCCGCGAGCACCGGGAGCGCGGGAGCGGCCTCCTGCGCTGCGTCCACGGGGGCGGGGTCGGGCTCGGACGAGGGCGAGCGGTGGCTGAGCGCCTTGCGCAGGTGGGAGCGCCCGCGGTGGATGCGGCTGCGGACGGTGCCGAGCTTCACGCCGAGGGTCGCGGCGATCTCCTCGTAGCTCAGCCCCTCGATGTCGCAGAGCACGACCGCGGCACGGAAGTCCGGCGCGAGGGTGTCCAGCGCCTGCTGCACGTCGGCGTCGAAGTGGGTGTCGTTGAAGTGCTGCTGCGGGGAGGGCTCACGGCTGGGCAGCCGGTCGGCGGCGTCGTCGCCGAGGGCGTCGAACCGGATGCGCTGCTTGCGGCGCACCATGTCCAGGAAGAGGTTGGTCGTGATGCGGTGCAGCCACCCCTCGAACGTGCCGGGGGTGTAGGTGGACAGCGAACGGAAGACACGGACGAAGACCTCCTGGGTGAGGTCCTCGGCGTCGTGCTGGTTGCCGGTCAGGCGGTAGGCGAGACGGTAGACCCGGGCGCTGTGGGTGGAGACGATCTCCTCCCAGCTGGGCGGGGTCCAGGTGGCCACGTCAGGCTCGGCGCCGACGGCTGGCGCGGCATCCGTCCGGAAACCGGCGGGGGCGACGACCTGGGCGCGCTCAGCATTGTCGGTCACAGAATTCGGCCCGCCGGCTCCGACCCGGAAGCGGTGGAGCACTCCCCGGTCACCGAACGTGGCCGCACCTCCCCTGTCGGCTCTGGTGTCCAGTGGAGTGCCAACCATAGTCACCTCGCCCGTTAGCTCCGGATAAGCATTTTTGGCCTGCTTTTCGGCATCCCGTGAAGGGGACCCGTGCCTCCGGTGAACGTACGGTCCGCGCGTCCGGTTCCCCGGCGGACTCGATACAGTCGTGCCGCGACGGACGGGGACAGGAGAGTGCCATTACCGGCAACCGGCACACCAGCTGGGCGTTCGCCGAGGCGTACGGTGCTCCGGACGCCGGCACCGCCGCGGGTGAGGCCCTGGCCTGGGCCCGGGACCGTTCCCGGGAGGCCGGGCTGACCACCGTCTCCCCCGGATGCGGCGACGCGCTGCGGCTGCTGACGGCCACCGCGGACGCCAAGGCGGTCGTGGAGATAGGGACGGGCACCGGGGTCTCGGGCCTCTACCTGCTCCTGGGAATGCGCCCGGACGGGGTGCTCACCTCCATGGACATCGAGCCGGAGCGGCAGCAGTTCGCGCGCGAGGCGTTCCGCGCCGCCGGGTTCGCCTCCAACCGGGCCCGGCTGATCCCGGGCCACGCGCTGGACGTACTGCCCCGGCTGACCGACGGCGGCTACGACCTGGTCTTCTGCGACGGCGACCGCGAGGAGTACCTGGACTACCTGGGCGAGGCGCTGCGGCTGCTGCGTCCGGGCGGGGTGATCTGCTTCGCCGGGGTCTTCGCGGACGGCCGCACGGTGGACTCGGCGGCCCAGTCGCAGGGCGTGCTGACCCTCCGGGAGCTGCTGCGCTCACTGCGGGACAGCGAACGGCTGGTTCCCGCCCTGCTGCCGGTGGGCGACGGCCTGCTCTGCGCCACCTGCCGCTGACGCGCACGGCGGGCACGGCGGGCACAGCGGGCACAGCGGGCACAGCGGGACTGAAGCACATGCGACCGCCCCGGAACGCCGTGCGTTCCGGGGCGGTGCGGTACCGCTTGTGGTGGCGACTGTCAGCCGGTCAGCCGCACACCTTCTTCAGCTCCTCGTCGAGCGCGACCGCCTCGTCCGGGGTCAGCTCGACGACGAGCCGCCCGCCGCCTTCGAGCGGAACGCGCATGATGATGCCCCGCCCCTCCTTGGTCACCTCGAGCGGACCATCGCCCGTCCGCGGCTTCATGGCCGCCATGCTCGTTCCCCTTCCTGAAACCAGCTCATCATCGGTTCGGAGCCCCTGATGTGCACGCGCATCGGGCTCGAACAGATTGCCTCGGCCTCATTATCCCGCATGCGGCGACCTGATGACCAACATCAGTCCGCTTTCCTCCACGGGGCGGCGGCCGCAAAACGTGCCAATTCGACGATCGGGGCGGGACGGCGCGCCCTTCCGGGGCCGGTTTCGGGAGCGGCCCATTTGACGCAGGTCACATCCGCGGACCGGTTTCCGGCTACCGGGCGGTGGGCCATGCTGAGCCCATGGCCGATACCGTGCTCTACGAAGTGACCGAGAGTCTCGCCGTCATCACGCTGAACCGCCCTGAGGCGATGAACGCGCTCGACACCGCGACCAAGGAGGCGCTGCGGGAGGCGCTGCGTTCCGCGGCCGACGACCGCGCGGTGCGGGCGGTGCTGCTGACCGGCGAGGGCCGGGCGTTCTGTGTGGGCCAGGACCTCAAGGAACACGTGCGCGCGCTGGAGCGGGAGAGCACCGACGCCGAGGCGGCGGCCGGTCCGGGCAGCTCGATGCGGACCGTCGCCGAGCACTACAACCCGGTGACGCTGGCCATCGCCGGGATGCCGAAGCCGGTGGTGGCCGGGGTCAACGGGGTGGCGGCGGGAGCCGGGTTCGGTTTCGCGCTGGCGGCGGACTACCGGGTGGTGGCCGAGAGCGCGTCGTTCAACACGGCCTTCGCCGGGATCGGGCTCAGCGCCGACTCGGGCCTGTCGTGGACGCTGCCGCGGGTGGTCGGGCCGGGGCGGGCCGCCGAGCTGCTGCTCTTCCCGCGTCGGGTCGACGCGGCGGAGGCGGAGCGGCTGGGCATCGCGCAGCGGGTGGTACCCGACGCGGAGCTGCCGGCCGTGGCGCGGGAGGTGGCCCGGACGCTGGCCCAGGGGCCGACGGTGGCCTACGCGGCGATCAAGGAGTCGCTGGCCTTCGGTGCGTCGCACTCGCTGGCGGAGACGCTGGAGCGGGAGGCGGAACTCCAGCTCCGGGCCGGCGCTTCGGCCGACCACCACGGCGCGGTCGCGTCCTTCGTCGCCAAGGAGAGGCCTGCGTTCGAGGGCAGGTAGCCGGCCCGGGCCCGCGGTTCAGTCGCGCGGGCCGCCGGGGGCGGCGGGCGGGGGCGCCGTGTCGTTGCGGATGGCCAGCGCCTGGGCGGCGGACAGCGCGTTCTCCAGGTCGGTGATGCGGGCGTCGCGTTCGGCCAGCTCGGCGGTGAGCCGGTCCAGGACGTGGTCGACCTCGGTCATCCGGTAGCCGCGCGCCCCGGTCGGCAGCCGGAGCGCTATGACATCGGCCGGGGCGAGCGGGCGGTCCAGTGGCAGCGGGTCGTCCAGCCGGTCGGGCTCCGCCTCGGGCAGCCCGCCGGAGGCGGGGCCGCCGGAACCGTCGCCGCTGCCGAGGACGGCCAGCGTCACGCCTCCGACCACGACCACCATCGCCACCATCAGCCACACGAACACGGCCGGTCCTCCTGTCGCTGGTCACCTCCGGGGCTCCCCGGCTCCGGCCGTATTCTCGCAGCATGCTGCGACTGGGTACCCGTGAATTCGCCCCCGACGAGCCGGTGATCATGGCGATCGTCAACCGGACGCCGGACTCCTTCTACGACCGGGGCGCCACCTTCCTCGACGAACCGGCGCTGGCGCGGGTGGGGCAGGCCGTCGACGAGGGCGCCGCGATCATCGACATCGGCGGGGTGAAGGCCGGCCCCGGTGAGGAGGTGGACGCGCAGGAGGAGATCCGGCGGACCGTCGGCTTCGTCGCCGAGGTCAGGCGACGCCATCCGTCGGTGGTGATCAGTGTGGACACCTGGCGGCACGAGGTGGGCGAGGCCGTCTGCGAGGTGGGGGCCGATCTGCTCAACGACGCCTGGGGCGGGGTCGATCCGCTGCTGGCGGAGGTCGCGGCCCGGTACGGCGCCGGCCTGGTCTGCACCCACGCGGGCGGTGCCCGGCCGCGTACCCGGCCGCACCGGGTGGAGTACCCGGACGTCATGGCCGACATCCTGCGGGTCACCGTCGGGCTGGCCGAGCGGGCGGTGGAGCTGGGCGTGCCACGCGAGTCGGTGCTGATCGACCCCGGACACGACTTCGGGAAGAACACCCGGCACTCGCTGGAGGCCACCCGGCGGCTGCCGGAGATGACCGCCACCGGCTGGCCGGTGCTGGTCTCCCTCTCCAACAAGGACTTCGTGGGCGAAACCCTGGACGTGCCGCTGAAGGAGCGGCTGGTGGGGACGCTGGCGACGACGGCGGTCTCGGCGTGGCTGGGGGCCCAGGTGTACCGGGTGCACGAGGTCGCGGAGACCGCGCAGGTGCTGCGGATGGTCGCCGCGATCGCCGGTCACGCCGAGCCGGCCGTGGCCCGCCGGGGCCTGGCCTGACCGGGCGCTCCCCGCGCCCGGCCGCGGGCGGCGGCGCCCGCCCGTGTCGACCGGCGCCCCGCGCGGCCGGCCCCGGTCCCGGCGGGACACCTCCCCGCACCCGGTGCCGGCCGGCGCTCGGCCGGGTCAGCCCTCGGCGATCTCCTTGGTGACCAGCTCGATCGCCTCGTCGACGTCGTCGGTGAGGTGGAAGAGCTGCTCGTCGTGCGGGGACGCCTTGCCCTGCGCGATCATGGTCTCGCGCAGCCAGGTGGCCAGCCCCGACCAGTACGCGGTGCCGAAGAGGACGATCGGGAACCGGGTGACCTTCCCGGTCTGCACCAGGGTCAGCGCCTCGAACAGCTCGTCCAGGGTGCCGAAGCCACCGGGCAGCACCACGAAGCCCTGCGCGTACTTCACGAACATCGTCTTCCGCACGAAGAAGTACCGGAAGTTGACCCCGATGTTCACGTACTCGTTCAGCCCCTGCTCGAAGGGCAGCTCGATACCGAGGCCGACCGAGACCCCGTCGGCCTCGCTGGCGCCCCGGTTGGCCGCCTCCATCACGCCCGGCCCGCCGCCGGTGATGACGGCGTAGCCCGCCTCGACCAGGGCGCGGCCCAGCCGCAGCCCCGTCTCGTACTCGGGCGAGCCGACCGGGGTGCGCGCGGAGCCGAAGACGCTGATCGCGGGGCCGAGTTCGGCGAGCGCGCCGAAGCCCTCCACGAACTCGGACTGGATGCGGAGCACCCGCCAGGGGTCGCCGTGGACCCAGTCGGAGGGGCCGCGGGTGTCCAGCAGCCGCTGGTCGGTGGTGCCCGGCACCACCTGGTCCCGGCGGCGCACCACCGGGCCGAGGACCTGTTCCTGCCTGCCCTCCGGGCGCCAGAAGCCCTGGCCGTCCTCGTCGGGCGCCTCGGCCCGGTTCCGTTCGGTGTCCCTGTCCGTCATCGCGACTCCTTCCGCCACGTCGTACCGGCGCCGGGCGGCGGGCCGTGGGAGGCCCCGCGGGGGCCGTCGGGCTGACGCCGCCACCGCGCCGGGTGCTGCCGGTGTGGCCGGGCCCGTGGGCCCCGGCCGGTCCGGCCCGGCGCGCCCGCGCTTGTTCGGGGCCGCGTGTCGGGCCGGTTGCCTCACCCTACGGTTCCGGGCGTGGCCCGGGCATGAACGCGGGTGGTCGTGGCGGGGGGGGAAGGGCGTCGGCCCGCCACACACGTGGCCGGGGCCCGCCTCGCCGGGCGGATCAGCCGGCGAGCCAGGCGCGCAGCCGCTCCTCGCAGTGCAGGATGCGGGCGGTCTCGACCCGCTCGTCCCGCTTGTGGGCGAGAGTGGGCTCCCCGGGGCCGTAGTTCACGGCGGGGACGCCCAGGGCGCTGAACCGGGAGACGTCGGTCCAGCCGAACTTGGGCCGGGCCTCACCGCCGACGGCGCTCATGAACGCCTTGGCGGCGGGGTGGTTGAGGCCGGGCAGCGCGCCGGGCGAGTGGTCCTCGACGGTGAACTCGGCGACGCCGCAGCCGGCGAAGACCTCGTGGACGTGGGCGATCGCCGCCGCCTCGTCCAGGTCCGGGGCGTAGCGGTAGTTGACCGCGATCAGGCAGACGTCCGGGATGACGTTGCCGGCGACCCCTCCCTCGATCCGGACGGCGTTGAGCCCCTCGTGGTACTCCAGGCCGTCGATGACCGGGCGGCGGGGCTCGTAGGCGGCGAGCCGGGCGAGGACGGGCGCGGCGCCGTGCACGGCGTTCTCGCCCATCCAGCTGCGGGCGGAGTGGGCGCGCACGCCCTCGGTGCGCAGCACCATCCGCAGGGTGCCCTGGCAGCCGCCCTCGACCTCGCCGCTGGAGGGTTCGAGGACCACAGCGAAGTCGCCGGCGAGCCAGTCGGGGTGGGCGGCGGCCAGCAGCCCGAGCCCGTTGCGCTCGGCCTCGACCTCCTCGTTGTCGTAGAAGACGAAGGTGAGGTCGCGGTTGGGCTCGGGCACGGTGGCGGCGATCCGCAGCTGGACGGCGACGCCGGACTTCATGTCGCTGGTCCCGCAGCCCCACAGCACGCCGTCGTCGTCGAGCCGGGAGGGGACGTTGTCGGCGATGGGCACGGTGTCGAGGTGCCCGGCGAGCACCACGCGTTCGGCGCGGCCGAGGTCGGTGCGCGCGACGACGTTGTTGCCGTACCGGTCGACGCGCAGGTGCGCGAGCCCGCGCAGCGCGTGCTCGACGGCGTCGGCGAGCTGCTCCTCGGAGCCGCTGACGGAGGGGATGTCCACCAGCCGCCCGGTGAGGGCGGCGGCGTCGAGGCTGAGGTCGAGGGCGGGTCGCTGCATGGCCCGAGGCTACCCGCAGCCGTCACCGCCGCCGTGAGCGGTTACCGTATGTCGCGTGTCCAAGCCCCCCGACTCCGCAGGGCGCCCGTGGCGCCGCCGCCTGATACGCGCGGCCGTGGCCACGACTGTCCTGGCGGGACTCGCCACCTACGCGGTGATCCACTACGAGTCGGGCACGCCTCGCCCGCCGCACTGCACGGTCGCGGACCGTGACGGTGTCCGGGACGGCGGGGAGGACGGCGGGCCGTACCGGCTGAAGCCGGCGCAGGCGGCCAACGCGGCGACGATCGTGGCGGTCGGCTCGGTGCGGGAGCTGCCGGAGCGGGCGACGGTGATAGCCGTGGCGACCGCGATGCAGGAGTCGAGTCTGTTCAATATCGACTACGGCGACCGCGATTCGCTGGGCCTGTTCCAGCAGCGGCCGTCGATGGGCTGGGGCACCGAGGCCGAGATAATGGACCCGGTCTACTCCTCCGGCGAGTTCTACGACATCCTCGTGCAGGTTCCGGACTATCTGGAGCTGCCGCTGACGGTGGCGGCGCAGGAGGTGCAGCGCAGCGCCTTCCCCGACGAGTACGCCAAGCACGAGCCGGAGGCGACGCTGCTGGCGGCCGCGCTGACCGGCCGGGAGGCGGCGGCGATCAGCTGCACGCCGGGCAGCAGCGAGCTGATACCGGGCGAACCGGACCTGGTCGCCGAGGAGTTGGCGTACGACTTCGTCGGCACGGTGGAGCCGCGGGTCGACGGGACATCGGTACGGGTCGCGGTACCGGAGGGCGCCGACGCACCACGCGGCTGGGAGGTCTCCCACTGGGCGGTGACGCACGCGCTGGAACTGGGCATCTCCCGCATCGAGTTCGACGGGCGGGTGTGGAGCGCGGAGCGCGCCGGGGACGGCTGGACGGAGACCGGGGACGAGGACGCGGACGGGGCGGCTTCCGGCGAGGTCCTGCTGACCGTGTCGGAGTGAGCCGGTCGCGCGGCGCGGGCGTGGTCACTCCGGGTTCGAGCACCGGACTTCCCGTATCTGAGTTCCCGTATCTGAGTTCCCGTACGGAAGACGCAACGCACCTTTCCGGTATGCCTATTCACTCCCCTGAGCGTCAATTCCGCGCCGCGCTTTGACAGACGCGGTCGATAATGCGACGCATTGCCAACCCTTTACCTTCTGGGCCGCAACCTCTGCCCGCTCTCCCACGATAGGCATGGCGTCCGGCCGTCAACGGCCGCGACCGGGTCGAACCGGTCGCGCCGGGCCGCCTCACGCAGCAACACTGTCGCTAAGGAGCATCATGTCCAACCCCCTCAAGCGCCGTATGGCCAAGGTCGCGCTCGTGCTCGCCGCGGGGGCAGCGCCGGTCGTCGCCACCGCCGGTTCCGCCAGCGCGCTCTCGCTGCCCCCGACCTCCGACCTGGGCGGGCTGAGCGGCGTGGACACCGACCTCGGCGGCACGGTGGAAGGGGCCGCACAGCACACCACCGAGGTGGCGGGCGCCCTCGGTGGCGAGGCCGTCAAGCAGGCCGTTCCGACCACCGGCAAGGTCGTCGGTACGCTCAGCCACGTCGCCTCCCCGATCGTCCAGGACCCGGTCGGCAAGGTCTCCGAGGGCGCGGGCACCCTCGTCGACGAGGCGTCCCACCAGCTCTCCGGCGGCGACATGCCCGAGGGCATCCCGGGCTACAACGCCCCGCTGCCGCCCCTCGGCGTCCCGGGTATCGGCGTCTTCGGCTGACCCGGCACCACCTGCCGCCGGCCCGGCCCGGCGGCGACACGGCACGACGGAGCCCGGGGACCGCTGGTCGCGGTCCCCGGGCTCCGTCCGTGTCGTCCGCCGCTCCCGGTCAGCCCAGCCGGCGGACCGCCTCGGCGACCCGCTCGTCGGTGGCCGTCAGCGCCACCCGCACGAACCGCTCGCCCGCGGTTCCGTAGAAGTCGCCCGGCGCCACCAGCACTCCGAGCTTGCTCAGTTCCGCGACCGTCTCCCAGCACGGCTCGTCGCGCGTCGCCCACAGGTAGAGCGACGCCTCGCTGTGCTCGATGCGGAAGCCCCGCCCGACCAGCGCCGCGCGCAGCGCCGTGCGCCGTGCCGCGTACCGTTCGCGCTGCTCCGCGACATGGGTGTCGTCGCCGAGCGCCACCGCCATCGCCTCCTGCACCGGCGCGGGCATCATCATCCCGCCGTGCTTGCGGATCTTCAGCAGCTCGCCGAGGACTCCGGCGTCACCGGCGAGGAACGCCGCCCGGTAGCCCGCGAGGTTGGAGCGCTTGGACAGCGAGTGCACCGAGACCACGCCCTCCCGGCTGCCGCCGCAGACGTCCGGGTGCAGCACGGAGACCGGCTCGGCCTCCCAGCCCAGCTCCAGATAGCACTCGTCGCTGAAGACCAGCACGCCGTGCTCGCGCGCCCAGGCGACCGCCTCCCGCAGCCGCTCGGCCGGGAGCACCCGGCCGGTCGGGTTGCCCGGGGAGTTCAGCCACAGCAGGCGCAGCCCGGCCGGGTCCAGCTCGGTGACGTCGTCGTAGAGGACCGGCTCCGCGCCGGCCAGCCGCGCGCCGACCTCGTAGGTCGGGTACGCCAGCCGCGGACACGCCACCCGGTCGCCGGGACCGAGCCCCAGCTGGGTCGGCAGCCACGCCACCAGCTCCTTGGAGCCGACGACCGGCAGCACCTCGGTGTGTCCCACCGCCGGCGCGCCCAGCCGCCGCTCGCACCAGCCGGTGATGGCGTCACGCAGCGCCGGGGTGCCCCACACGGTCGGATAGCCGGGCCGGTCGGCGGCGTCGGCCAGCGCTCGCTGGACCAGCGCCGGAACCGGGTCGACCGGGGTTCCGACCGACAGGTCGACCACCCCGTCGGGGTGTGCCCGCGCCGTCGCCTGGTACGGCTCCAGCCGGTCCCAGGGGAAGACGGGCAGGCGGGCGGAGAGCGGGGAGACGGGCTGGCTCAACGGGGTTGCTCACTCTCTGGTGCGGGTGCCGGAGGCGTCGCCCGGCACGGGTGCCGCCCCTCCGGACGGCCACAGGCGGTCCGGCGACGACGATACGGCCCCGGCGCGGAAGACCCCACCGACACCTCGGTCCCGCACGGCGTCGCCGTACGGGACCGGGAGGGCGGGCGCAACCGCCGCAGACCGCTGGAAGGCGGCTTCTACTCGTCGTGGCTCTGCGGAGGCAGCGCCGCGACGAACGCGTGGTCACGCTCGATCAGGCCGAGCTTGCTGGCCCCGCCGGGCGAACCCAGCTCGTCGAAGAACTCGACGTTGGCCTTGTAGTAGTCCTTCCACTCCTCGGGAGTGTCGTCCTCGTAGAAGATCGCCTCAACCGGGCAGACCGGCTCGCAGGCGCCACAGTCCACGCACTCATCGGGGTGGATGTAGAGCATCCGCTCACCCTCGTAGATGCAGTCTACGGGGCACTCCTCGATGCAGGCCTTGTCCTTAAGGTCGACACAAGGCTCCGCGATGACGTAGGTCACGCTGTCGTTCCTCCTCATTCGGGACGGCGGTCCGGAGCGGCTCCGCCATTGTGGCGCGCGGGAGCGCGGTCGATGCTCACCACCTAGTATCGCGGGTCCCGGAACCAACACGAACACGAGGGGCGGACAAGACGGTGGAGTTCACCTTGGGCGTACGCCTGGAGGTCCGGATCACACCGGGCGACGTGGGCCGCCGAGTGTCCGTGCGGACCCGCACCGAGCCGGGTTCCGGCGCGCGGTTCACCGACACCGTGGGCGTGCTGACGGCCTGGAAGGACGGCGCCCTGACCGTCACCCGCCGGGACGGCACCCCCGTCGCGCTGGCCGAGTCGGCGCTGGTCGCGGCCAAGGTGGTGCCGTCGGCGCCCGCGCGCCGCCCGGGGACCCCGGCGGCCGGCGTCGCCGAACTCACCCGCGCCGCCGCCCGCGCCTGGCCGGCGCGGGAGAGCGAACGGATCGGCGGCTGGCTGTGCCGCGCAGGCGGAGGCTGGACCAACCGCGCCAACTGCGCGGTGCCGGACGGGGCCAACGGAACAGACGGCAGAGACGGCACAGACGACCTGCCCGACTCCGACCTGGAGCGGATCGTCGCCTGGTACGCGGCGCGCGGCCTGCCCGCGCTGATCCATGTGCCCACCGGCGGGGCGGGCGGCCGGGAGCTGCTGGCCGAACGGCTCGAAGGGCTGGGCTGGCGCGCCGAGAAGCCCGCCGTGGTGAAGGTCGCCCCACTCGCGCCACTCGCCGACCGCCCCCCGGACCCCCGCGTGGAACTGGGCCGGGAGCTGACCGACCGGTGGCTGCGCGGCTACCCCAACGCCCACCGCGACGAGGCGGCGGCCCGGCTGCTGCTGCCCGCCGGGCCGTCCGTGCGGTTCGCGACCGTGGCAGCGCCCTCGGCGGATGCTCCCGCCGGGGACACACCCGCCGGGGGCGGCCCGGAGCCCCAGCGGAACGAGCGGCCGGCCGCGGTGGGCCGCTGCGTCGTCGACGGACGCTGGGCCGGCTTCGCCGCCATCGAGGTGGCGCCGGATCAGCGGCGACAGGGCCTGGCCCGCGCCGTGATGGCCGAACTGGCGCGCGCCGCGCTGGCGGAGGGCGCCTCGTTCGCCCACCTCCAGGTGGAGCGGGACAACGCGCCGGCCCACGCCCTGTACGCCCGGCTCGGCTTCACCGACCACCACCACTACCACTACCGCCGCGCACCACTCGGCTGACGGGGCCACCGCCGGGGCCACCACGGCCCCGGACAGCGCTCCGGCCGTGGTGGCGGGGCCACCACGGCCGGAGTCACGCGCGGGTGCCGTAGGCACCGGGGCCGGCCTCAGCCGAGGTCGAGGTAACCGATCCGCTGCTCGGGCTCGGTCTCCAGCAGCGCCTGCCGCAGCGCGCCGACCACGTCCTCCGGGGTCACCGCCGTGACGCTGCCGTCCCCGCGGGTGACCTGAACCCCGACGAACGTGCCGCCGTACAGGGTCTCCAGCTCCTCCAGGTCGTAGCGGTCGACCAGCTTGCCGTCGACCGCCTCCATGGAGATGAACCGGTGCAGCGAGTTCTCCGGGCTGAACTGGATGGCGGCGCCGCCCGGTGCCGCCGCGACGGTCACGGTGCCCGACATCGCCGGCTCCGCGAACTCGGCCATGGCCCGGTCGACCTCCGCGTCGTCGATCGCCGGGTCGACCGTGGTGGTCTCCAGCTCGACCGGCACGTTGTCGCCGCTGACCGCGCGCTGACGGAACGCCTCCTGGACGGCGGGCGCCGCGGACTCGACGTCCACGCCGGCGCCCGGCTCGCCGTAGACGGCCTCGGGCACGCCGCCGGCCAGGGAGACCGAGCCGTCGGTCGGGGCACCGCCGAAGTCGCCGGCCAGGTCGGCCAGCGCGGCTGTCAGCTTCTCCTCGTCGACGGAGTAGACGGGCTCCACCTCGCGGGAACCGCCGAACAGCGAACCGATCACCGAGACCGGGTTGTAGTCGGTGCCGCTGGCTCCCCGGACGGTGGCCTCGGTGTCGATGGACAGCCCGGCCACGCTCGGCTTGAGCGGGACCTCGCCGCCGCCGACGACCAGCGTCATGTCGGCCTGGGCGGGCTCGGCGAGCGCGGTGTCCAGCTTGGCGATCGCCTGCTGGGTGCTGCCGCCGCCGATGTCGTTGCCGAGGACGGTGGTACCGGTGGGTACCTCGTGCTGGTTCAGCAGCAACCCGGCGCCGTAGGCCAGCGCCAGGACGCCGCCCAGCGCGACCACGGCGAGCTTGACCTTCGACTTCTTCTTCTTGGCCGGGGCCGGTCGCGCGGCGGCCGGAGCCGGGGTGTCGTCCTCGTCCCTCGGGCCGGGCCCGGGGGGCGGCGTGGCGGCACCGCCGAACGGGCCTCCGGCGGGCTGACGGCCGCTGGGCGGGAACGGATCGGTGAGGACGGGCGATCCGGCCGGACCGACCTGGCCACCGCCGGGCGGGCCGGCCTGCGACTCGCGGACCCAGCGGTCCGCCGCCTCGGCGTTGCCGCTGCGCGGCAGCGGCCCGCCGAGGTCCATCGTGGTGTTGCCGATGTCCTGGGGCGCGCCGGGTGCCATCGGCATCGACGTGCCGGGCGGACGCCCGGTCGACGGCGGCAGCGGCATGTCACCGGTGGCCGGTCCGGAGGTGGGACCGGCCGGCCCGCGTCCGCCGAAGACCGGCGAACTCGCGGTGCTGGGCCCCCCGCCCACGTCGCGCTTGGGCAGCGGCGGCACCCCGCCGGGCGGGGTGTCGGCGCGCGGCGTCCCGCCGGCCGGGGTGTCCGCGCGGGGCACGCCCTCCGCCGGGGTGTCCTGCAGCGGGACGCCACCGGGCGGCGTGGCCCCGGGCTGGAGCGGCTTGCGCGGCTCGAACCAGGAGCTGGGCTTCTTCCCGGCGTCGCGCTCCGCCGTGCCCGGTCCGCCCTGCGACGTCGCGGACTCGGCGGCGGGCGCGCCCGGTTGCTTCGGCGGTGCCGGGGAGGCGCCGGGCGCCTCGTCCTGCTGGACCGGTTCACGCATGACCACCGGGGGAATCGGACGGGAACCCGGGATGTTGATCCGGATGCGCGTCGTCATCGTGGTCTCGGTCTTCTTCTGCTCGGGCGCCGCGGCACCCGCTCCTTCGGCCGCACCCTGAGGGGGACGCTCTCCGTACGGCTCCCGTCCCCCGAACGAGGGGGTCGAGCTGTCTTTTTCACGACTCAAGGCAGGATCTCCCGATTGGCTTCACCGGCCGGTCCGATGCCGGGGAACGAACGGCGAGCCCCACCATACTGGGATGCGCGCTGTGGTAACCGCAGCCGGTGGGATTGGCAGGGACGTTCGACGGGTAAGGACAGTGCCCGCGCGGGTGTTCAGCCCTTCTTTTGGGGGGCTTTGCCCCTTCCGCCCGCCCCGAGACCCCGGGTGGGGTCGAACAGCGGGCGTTCCGCGGGTGCGAGCGCGACACACAGTCCGGCGGCGGCCATGCCGCCGAAGAGGAACAGGTAACTCGACGCCTCGGCACCGAAGACGAAGTCGCCCTGCGGCCGGGTGGCGGTCAGGAGCAGCACGGTGACCGCCCACAGACCGGCGGGCACCAGGGAGCCCAGCTTGCTCCGGGTCGCGAGGGCACCGCCCCAGAAGAGTCCGACCGCGCCGCCGACGGCCAGCAGCAGCCCCAGCGGGAACCACGCCGACTGCACCAACGACCCGGCCGCCGCGACCAGTACGCCCAGGAGCCCGAGCACCGGGTAGGCGACGGCCCGGCCGATCCGGCCGGGCCCCCCTCCCCGCTCGGCGCGCACGGCGGTGGCGCCGGGCGGTACCGCCCCGGCGCTCATCGGGTGGCCCCCGGGCCGGGCGGGCCGTCGTCGGCGGCGGCGTCCTGCGACGCCACGGGAAGGAACGGCCCGGCGTCGTCGGCGCCGAACGGCTCACCGTCGGCGAGCCGGTACCACTCCGTGCCCCACAGCGGCTGGACCAGGTTGTTGGAGAGGACGAACTCCCGGCGTACCGAGCCGGCTTCGGCCGGCGGCAGCTCGACCTGGGTGTGGTGGGCGCTCATCGCGGCCGCCTTGGCGGCGATCTGCCGGTCGCTTCCGACCACCCGCCAGGTGACGCGGTCGTCGTCGACCACACCGGGGATGTCGGCGAGCGTCGCGACCCCGGCCGACGAGGCCGGGCCGTCGGTACGCAGCCGCGCCAGTTCCGCCTCGGCGAGCGAGCGCGGCACGCTGTTCCACAGCACCCGGGCGACCCGGTGCGGGGGCGCGGCCGCGGCGTCCTCGCTCCCGTCCCCGAGCAGCCCCTCGGCGGCGGCCAGTTCGGCGGCACGGGTGGCGACCCGGTGTGCCTGGATGTGGTCGGGGTGGCCGTAGCCGCCGTCCGGGTCGTAGGTGATCAGGGTCGCCGGGCGGACCTCACGGATGACGGCTGCCAGCGAGGCGGCGGCGCGGTCGACGTCCACTCCCCAGAAGGCGTCGGGGTGTCCGTTCTGCGCGAGGCCCATCATCCCGGAGTCGCGCGGCGTGCGGCCGTCGCGGCCCACGGTGAGGAAACGGTGGTCGCCGACTCCGAGTTCGGCCATGGCCGCCGCCAGCTCCCCGGCCCGGTAGGGCCCGAGCCGGTCCTCGTGCTCGGCGGCCAGTGCGGCGAGGGAGGCGGGAATGACCTCGCCTTCCTCGCCCCTGGTACAGGTCACCAGCGTCACGGGGACGCCCAGCTCGACGCAGGCGGCCATGGTGACACCGTTGTTGATCGACTCGTCGTCGGGGTGCGCGTGCACCAGCAGGACGCCGGGGGGGCCGTGGCTCATGGGGTGAGCTTAACGGCCGGGTCCTGACCGGTCCGGAGCCGGTGAGCCCTCGCGGGGGACGCGGGGGCGGGGCGTCAGAAACTGAGGTTGTTGATCATGCCTCCGACGCTGGCGGTGACCTCGCTGATGGTGGGAGCGATGTTGGTGTTGGCGAGGTAGAACCCGAAGAGGACGCAGACCACGGCGTGCAGTGTCTTCATCCCGGCCTTCTTGATGAGGATGAAGACCAGGATCGCGAGCAGCAGCACCGCGGAGACCGACAGGGCCACGGTGTACCTCCGATACAGCGAGCGGACAGGGGTGAGCGGCACGGGGGTGACGACTACCTGAGTCCTACCCACCCTGCGCGGTGGATCCTAACTGTCCGTGAGGCCGCACAGGTCGGTGCATCGGAGCAGACGTGGGGCGCACGCGAGCCGCCGTCCGCCATGTCGGGGAAATCATGACAACGGAGAGTCCGGGTGGTTAACACGCAGGCAACTCGCCGGACGCCCGGCCGATATGCGGACATCGCAGACTGGTGTCACGGCCGTGCGGGTGCCGTAAGTGAGGGGCGGTCCGGACGCGAGTCCGGTCCGCCCCTCGGTCGTCCGGTCCGCCCCAC
>NZ_BHZI01000034.1 GCF_004305975.1 Streptomyces otsuchiensis | reverse complement strand
GGGGTGACGGGGGCGGCGGTCCGGCGGTCCGGCCGGGGCGGAAGGCGCAGGAGACCAGGGGCCCGGCCGGAGTGCCGCCGTCCAGCAGGGACATCAGCGACCGCACGGCCGCCGCGCCCAGTTCGGCGCGGGGCACGTCGAAGCCGGTCGGCTCCGGCGCGTCGGTGAGGTCGGCCGGGGGCGCGCCGAGCAGCGCCAGGGACAGCTGCTCCGGCGCGCTCAGCCCGGCCGCCCGCACCGCCTCGTGCAGCGCGCGCCAGACGGCGCCGGTGTCGGTCTCCTCGGCGACGAAGGCGGTGATGCCCTCGGCGAGCCAGCCGCGCAGCCGCTCCGCGGTGATCTCGGTGGCGGGGTCGGCGGTACGGACCACCGTGCCCTCACCGCACACCATCCCGGCGGCGGCGATCCCCTCGCGGAAGCCCTGTTCACGGTCGGTGGAGGCCGGGGCGTCGTCGTCCTCGCGGATCAGCAGCGCTCTGCGATGGCCCAGCCGGGCGAGGTGGGCGACGGTCTCGGCACTGGCCGCGACGTAGTCGGCACCGACCCAGTCCAGTCCCGCCAGTTCGTCGCGCCGCCCGATGTGCACCAGCGGATAGCCGTCGTCGAGCAGCCGGCGCAGCTCCGGCTCGGGCACATGACGGCCCAGGAACAGGCAACCGTCCGCGAGCCGTACCCGGTTGAGGGCTCCCGGGGCGACGGACTGCGCACCCCCGGGGCTGGAGCCGGTGAAGAGCACCAGGTCGTACCCCTGGGCGGCGGCCTCCTGCTCCACCCCGACCAGGAACGGGTAGTAGGAGTGCTCGACGGCGGTCGGGAAGGTCGCGGTGAAGGAGTAGACGCCGAGCAGCCGGTTGCGCGCGGCGGCCAGCCTGCTGGCCGCCGGGTCGGGGACGTAGCCGAGCCCCCGGGCGGCCTCCAGCACCCGCTGCCGGGTCGCCTCCTGGATGAGGATGCCCTGCTTGTTGCCGCCGAGCACCAGCGAGACCGTCGTCTGGGACACCCCCGCGACGCGGGCGACGTCCGCCTGGCGCGGTCGTCCTCGCCGTATCACCGGCCGTCCGGCTGTGGGTTCCACCGTGTCCTCCGTTCCCCGACGGTCGTCACTGTCCGTCAGTAATACGCATTAGCTGACCCCCGGAGGTTACGCGGACAGTCACTAATGCGGATTACTGAGCAATGTCCGCGTGTCGGCCCGTCACCGTCAAGGGGGGTACGCGGCTAATAACGATTAGTACCCGGCCCCGTGTCCGGACGGTCACCCAGCGACACCGCCCACTCACCGGCGCCGACCCGCGGCGTCACGCCCGGTGCACACCTCGGCCCAGCCACTACGCTGGTTCCATGCAGTGGACGGTACGGGACATTCCGGACCTCACGGGCCGGACGGCTGTGGTCACCGGCGCCAACAGCGGCCTCGGCTATGTGACGGCTCGCGAGCTGGCCCGCCACGGTGCGCGCGTCGTGCTGGCGTGCCGCGATCCGGAACGCGGGGAGATCGCCCTGGCGCGCATGGACGGCGAGGTGCCGGAGGCACGGCTGGAGCTGCGCGCCCTGGACCTCGCCGACCTGGCGTCCGTCCGGGCGTTCGCCGAGGCGTGGGGCGGGGACAGGCTGGACCTGCTGATCAACAACGCGGGACTGATGGCGGTACCGCTCGCCCGCACCGCCGACGGCTTCGAGAGCCAGTTCGGCGTCAACCACCTCGGCCACTTCGCCCTGACCGGACTGCTGATGGACCGGCTGCTGGCGACGCCCGGCGCCCGCGTGGTCACCGTCTCCTCGATGCTGCACGTCTTCGCCAACATCGACCCGCGCGACCTCAACGCCGAGCACGGCTACCGCCGTTGGACCGCCTACTTCCGTTCCAAGACCGCCAACCTGCTGTTCACCCAGGAGCTGACCACCCGGTACGCCGGACGTGACGTCCTCGCCGCCGCCTCGCACCCCGGCTACTCCTCGACCGAACTCCACGCACGGGGAGCGCGGTTGGCGGGCAGCGTCTCCCGGGAGCGGCTGATGACCCTGGCGAGCTCCGCCGTCGCCTCGACGCCCGAACTGGGAGCGGCCCCGACCCTCTACGCGGCGACCGCCCGCGAGGTGCGGCCCGGAGCGTTCTACGGCCCGCGCCGGTTGTTCGTGCGCGGCGCGCCCGGCGACTCCTGGCGGGCACCGTGGACCGTCAACGACCTGATGGCGCAGCGGCTTTGGTCCGAGTCCGAGCGGCTGACCGGCGTGGTCTTCCCCGCCTGACCCCAACTGGCCCCGGCCGTTCGGCCCGCGTACCGGAACCGATACGTCCGGCCGCGCGACACGCCGTGAATTCCGTTGTCGCACCGGCGTGGCGACCGCAGAATGAACCGATGCTCATCCGACGCGAGATCCCCTCCGACATCCCGTCCGTGCAGCACGTGACCACCGCCGCGTTCACCTCTCCGGAGAACCCGGAGCCGGTGGAGACCACGCTGCTGGCCCGGCTGCGCGACGACGCCGGGTGGATCCCGGAGCTGTCGCTGGTGGCGGTCACCGAGAACGGCCAGGTCGCGGGACACGTGGTGTGCACCCGGGGCAGCGTCGGCGCGACCCCCGCGGTCGGCCTCGGACCGCTGAGCGTCCATCCCGTCCACCAGCGGCGCGGCACCGGCCAGGCCCTGGTGCACGCGGTGCTCGGCGCCGCCGAGGCGCACGGGGAACCCCTGGTGGCGCTGCTGGGCAGCCCCCGCTACTACGGCCGGTTCGGCTTCCGGGCCGGCACGGACTACGGGGTGACACCGCCCGATCCCGCGTGGGGCGCGTACTTCCAGGTCCGCACGCTGGCCGACTACACCCCCGACGTGCGCGGGGAGTTCCGCTACGCGGAGCCGTTCGACCGGCTCTGAGACCCCGTGCCCGACCCGCGCCCGGCGGGCGTCTCAGACACGCTCCGCGCCGCCGGACCGCCGCCAGCCGTCGGTGAGACGGCGAACCGCCTCGGTGATGGTGGGGCGGCGCGAGGCGTCCGAGCGCCAGAGGGCGTACAGCCGCCGTACCGGCACCGGCTCCAACGGCACCACCACGGCCCCCGGCGGCGGTAGCTCCCGCCCGAGCCGGGGCACCAGCGCTACCCCGAGCCCTGCGGCCACCAGCTGCGCCTGGGTCGCGTACTCCGCCACCTCGAAGGCCGGTTCCAGCTCGTGGCCGCACTCCCGCATCGTGCGTGCCAGCCAGTCGTGGCAGATGGTGCCGGGCGGCTGGCAGATCCAGCGCTCCCCGGCGACCTGCTCGCGCGTGACGAACTCCGCGCCGGCCAGCGGATGCCGGGCGGGCAGCAGCATGTCGCAGGGGTCCTCACCGAGCAGCAGCCGGTCGAGACCGGCGGGCGCCGGCAGCGGGATCACGTCCCAGTCGTGGACGACCGCCAGGTCGATCTCCCCCCGGGCCACCAGGTCCACGGAGATGTGCGGGTCGGCCTCGACCAGCCTGGGCACCACCTCCGGGTGGTCGGCGAGGAGTTGGGCGAGGGCGCCGGGCAGCAGGCCCCGCGCGGCCGTGGCGAAGGCCGCGATGCTGAGCGTCCCCCCGGGACGTCCGCGCTGCCGTTCCAGCTCCACCTCCGCGCGCTCCACGAGGGCGAGCACCCCGGCCGCGGTGGCCACCAGAACCTGCGCGGCCTCGGTGAGCGCCACGCCGCGTCCGCGCCGTTCCAGCAGCGTCGACCGGGTCTCCCGCTCCAGCTTGGCGATCTGCTGGGAGACCGCCGAGGCGGTGTAGCCCAGGGCGGTGGCGGCGGCGCTGACCGTCCCGTGCTGGTGCACGGCGTGCAGCGCGCGCAGACGGGAGAGCTCCAGCATGGGCGGTCTCCTGTGACGGCGGCCGGGCGGGATGCCCGCCGGACGGGCGGCAGGCCCCGTCGGGGACGCGAACGTGTAGCGACGCTGAACGGTACCGCGAAGAAATCGGCGCTGGTGCTCGAACGTCACCACGCCGATGCTGAGTCCATGCGTCCCTCCCATATCGCCCTCGCCGTGCTGGTCACCGCCGTGTGGGGGGTGAACTTCGTCGTCATCGACATCGGGCTCGACCACTTCCCGCCGCTGTTCTTCTCCGGGCTGCGCTTCCTGGTCGCGGCCGTGCCCGCGGTGTTCCTGGTGGCACGGCCGGCCGTGGCGTGGAAGTGGATCGTCGGCGTCGGGATGTCGCTCGGGGTCGCCAAGTTCGGCCTTCTCTTCGTCGGGATGGACCAGGGGATGCCCGCCGGTCTGTCCTCTCTGGTGCTCCAGGCCCAGGTGCTGTTCACGGTGATCTTCGCGGTGGCCCTGATGGGTGAGCGGCTGGGCCGGCTGCGGGTGGTGGGCATGGTGGCGGCGTTCGGCGGGGTGGTGGTGGCCGGTGTCGACGAGGGGAGCTCGGGGCCGCTGCGGGCGTTCGCGCTGGTGATCGCCGCCGCGGCGGCCTGGGGTGTGGCGAACATCCTGACCCGCCGGGCGGCGCCGCCGGACGCCCTGAGCTGGATGGTCTGGGTGAGCCTGGTTCCGCCGCTGCCGCTGTTCGCGCTGTCGCTGCTGCTGGAGGGCCCGACCGCCGGGATCGACGCGGTGCGGGGGCTGGACTGGGAGGGCGCGGGGGCGCTGCTGTTCGTCGCGTGGGTGGCGACCGTCTTCGGCTTCGGGGTGTGGGGCTTCCTGCTCAGGAGCTACGACGCCTCGACGGTGGTGCCGTTCGCCCTGCTGGTGCCGGTCTTCGGGATGTCCTCGGCGGCCCTGCTGCTCGGGGAGCGGATCACACCGCTGGGCCTGGTGGCGGCGGCGCTGCTGATCGGAGGGGTGGCGCTGACCACGGTCAGCGGGCGTCCCTGGCCGCGCGGGCGGGGCCCGCGGCGGCGGGCGCAGCGGGAGGCGGCGGCCCGCACCGGCGCGCCCGTCTGACCGCGTCCGGGCCGGGCAGCCGCGTCTGACCGCGTCCGGGGCCGGGCAGCCGCGTCCGGGCCGGCCACCGGTACCCGGGGTCAGCCGACGGCCGCCCGTCCCGCCTCCAGCCGGGCCACCGGTATCCGGAACGGCGAGCAGGAGACGTAGTCCAGTCCGGCCTCGTGGAAGAAGTGGACGGACTCCGGGTCGCCGCCGTGTTCGCCGCAGACCCCGAGCGTGAGGTCGGGCCGGACGGCGCGGCCGGCGCGGGCGGCGGTGCGCACCAGGGCGCCGACACCGTCGACGTCGATGGTCTCGAACGGGGAGGTCCCGAAGATGCCCTTCTCCAGGTAGGCGGCGAAGAAGCTGGACTCCACGTCGTCGCGGGAGAAGCCCCACACCGTCTGGGTGAGGTCGTTGGTGCCGAAGGAGAAGAAGTCCGCCGACTCCGCGATCCGGCCGGCGGTGAGCGCGGCCCGGGGCAGCTCGATCATGGTGCCGAGGGTGATCCCGAGCTCCACGCCGCGGGCGTTCTCCACCTCGGCGACCACGCGCTCCGCCTCCTCGCGGACGATCTCCAGCTCCCGCACGGTGCCGACCAGCGGGATCATGATCTCCGCCCGCGGGTCGCCACCGGCCGCGCGGCGGTCGGCCGCCGCCTCGGCGATGGCGCGGACCTGCATGGCGAACAGCCCGGGGATCACCAGTCCGAGCCGCACGCCGCGCAGTCCCAGCATCGGGTTCTGCTCGTGCAGACGGCGGACGGCGGCCAGCAGCCGCTGGTCGTGGGCGTCGTGCTCCAGGGCGACGCGGACGGAGAGTTCGGTGAGGTCGGGCAGGAACTCGTGCAGCGGCGGGTCCAGCAGCCTGACGGTGACCGGCAGTCCGTCCATCGCGGCGAACAGCTCGGTGAAGTCCGCGCGTTGCAGCGGCAGCAGCGCGGTCAGCGACTGATCGCGTCCGGTTTCGCTGTCGGCCAGCACCAACCGTTCGACCAATTCCCGGCGTTCGCCGAGGAACATGTGCTCGGTGCGGCACAGCCCGATGCCCTGGGCGCCGAAACGGCGGGCGCGGGCGGCGTCCGCCGCGGTGTCGGCGTTGGCCCGCACGCCCAACCGCCTTACGCGATCGGCGTGTTCCATCATGCGGTGGACGGCGCGTACCAGGTCGGCGCCCCCGTCGGCGTCGGCACCGTCCGGGTCATGGCCGTCGGCGGAGACGCGTCCCTCGAAGTACTCCACCACCGCCGAGGGCTCCACGGGCACCTCGCCGGCGTAGACCCGGCCGTCCGAGCCGTCGATGGAGAGGACGTCGCCCTCGTCGATCACTTCGCCGGTGGCGGTGACGACGGCGCGTCCGGCGGCGACGTCGACCTCGATCCCCTCCGCGCCGCAGACGCAGGTCTTGCCCATGCCGCGGGCGACGACGGCGGCGTGCGAGGTCTTCCCGCCGCGTGAGGTGAGGATGCCCTCGGCGGCGATCATGCCGTCGAGGTCGTCGGGGGTGGTCTCCCGCCGCACCAGGATGACGTGTTCGCCTTGGGCGGCACGGGCGACGGCGGTCGCCGAGTCGAAGACGGCGGCGCCGACCGCCGCGCCGGGCGAGGCTGCGATGCCGCGGGCGATCGGGTCGGCCGCGCCGTCCCGTGCGAAGTGCGGGAACATCAGCTGGGCGAGCTGGTCGCCGGTGACCCGGCGCAGCGCCTCCGTCTCGTCGATCAGCCCCTGGGCGACGAGCTGGGTGGCGATCCGGAACGCGGCGGCGGCCGTGCGTTTGCCGACGCGGGTCTGCAGCATCCACAGCCTGCCGCGCTCGATGGTGAACTCGATGTCGCAGAGGTCGAGATAGTGGTTCTCCAGCGTCTCCATGATCTCGGTGAGCCGGCGGTAGGAGGCGGCGTCGATCCGTTCCAGCTCGGCGAGCGGCACGGTGTTGCGGATACCGGCGACGACGTCCTCCCCCTGGGCGTTGGGGAGGTAGTCGCCGTAGACGCCCTGGCGGCCGGTGGCCGGGTCGCGGGTGAAGGCGACGCCGGTCCCCGAGTCGGGCCCGAGGTTGCCGAAGACCATGGCGCAGACGTTGACGGCGGTCCCGAGGTCGTCCGGGATGTGTTCCCTCCGGCGGTAGAGGACGGCCCGGTCGGTGTTCCAGGAGTCGACGACCGCGCGGATGGTGAGGTCCATCTGCTCGCGCGGGCGCTGCGGGAACTCACGCCCGGACTCCTCACGGACGATCCGCTTGAACTCCTCGACCAGGGAACGGAGCCGGTCGGCCGGGAGGTCGACGTCGCTCTCGGCGCCGGCGGCCCGGCGGGCGGCGTCCAGCGCAGCCTCGAAGAGGTCGCCGTCGACCCCGAGGACGGTCTTGCCGAACATCTGGATCAGCCGCCGGTAGGAGTCCCAGGCGAACCGCTCGTCCCCGGCCTGGGCGGCCAGCGCGTGGACCGAGGTGTCGGAGAGCCCGACGTTCAGCACGGTGTCCATCATCCCCGGCATGGAGAACTTGGCACCGGAGCGGACGGATACGAGCAGCGGGTCGGCGCCCTCGCCGAGGGTCCGGCCCATCCGGCGTTCCAGCGCGTCGAGGTGCGCACTCACCTCGTCGTGCAGGGCGGCCGGCTCGGTGCCGGTGGACAGATAGGCGCGGCACGCCTCGGTGGTGATGGTGAAGCCCGGGGGGACGGGCAGGCCGAGGCGGGTCATCTCGGCGAGGCCGGCGCCCTTGCCGCCGAGAAGGTCCTTCTGGTCCTTGTCGCCCTCCGCGAAGTCGTAGACCAGCTGGGGCCGCCTCGCGGGCCGCTGGGGTCCGGGGGGCGCGGCGGGCTGCGCGGCGCCGGGGGCGGTGATCGGTGTATCGGTCTGTGTTTCCGGCACGGGACTCGACTCCTCGTGGACGGCTGCCCTGACACCGGGAACGCGTGGCGGCCGTCACCAGGCACCACCACCGCTCCCGCGCAGAACACCCGGCCCTCGCCCTGCCTGCCCCCACCGGCCGCTGCCGGCCGGTGAGCGCAGGACGCTTCCGCGGGTTCTCGGTCCCCACCAGGGTCACCCGAACGGCCGCGACCGGCGAGTCGGCGCCCACGGCCACCGGGCCGCACCGCTCCCGGTGGCCGGGCCGGCACTCCCGGGTGGCCGGACCGCCGCTCCGCTCGCACCCTCGGAAGTACGGCACCGTCCGCACGGAAGCGGGCGGACCGGCCCACCAGGCAAGGAGTGACTCACCATGGCGACCACCTGGACACCCGACGAACGCGAGCGGATCGGCTCCGCGGAGGAGATGGAGATCACCTCGCGCCGGGACGACGGAACCCTCCAGCGCCCGCGCACCATCTGGGTCGTCCGCCACGGCGACGACCTGTACGTCCGCTCTGTCAGAGGGCGCGGCTCCACCTGGTTCAAGGGCACCCGGGCCCGCCACCGGGGCCACGTCGACGCCGGGGGCCTCAGCCGCGACGTCACCTTCGTGGACGCCGACGCCGACCAGGACACCGAGCTGAACGACGAGCTCGACGCCGCCTACCGCGACAAGTACGGGCGCTACGCGGAGAACATCCTGCGCGACATCACCGGCACCGCCGCCCGCGCGGCCACCATGCGGCTGATCCCCGACTGAGGGCGCGCCGCCCGACCATCGGCAGGCCGCGCACGAGCGCCGACCTCGCGCGACCGGCCTCGCGCGACCGACCTTGCGCGGCCGACCTCGCAGGCCAGCGTCAGCCGGCCGCGCGCACGCCCGCGCCGGGCGCCGGGCGGGCGGCGGCGAGGCGCGCGTCGGCGCGGTCCGCGCCGTAGAGCAGGTCGACCACCATGGCGCCCGCGCCGAGCAGCCCCGCCCGCTCCCCCAGCCGGGAGGTCACCATCTGGAGGTGGACGGTGGTGCGCGGCATCGCCCGCTGGTACAGCAGCTCCCGCACCCCGGTCAGGAACGGCGGACCGGCCAGGTCCCCGGCGATCATCAGGACGCCCGGGTTGATCAGCGAGACCACCGTGGCCAGCACCTCTCCGACCCGGCGGCCCGCCTCCCTGGCCAGCCGGACCGCCTCGGGGCGCCCGTCCGCCAGCAGCTCCCGCACGTCGGAACCGGAGGCGGCGGGTACCCCCAGCGCGGTGAGCTGTCCGGCCAGCGCCCGGCCGCTGGCGACGGCGGCGAGGCAGCCGTAGGAGCCGCAGCGGCACAGGGCGTCGGGCGCGTCGGCGAGCCGGATGTGGCCGATGTCGCCGGCGCCGCCGTCGATACCGCGGTAGACGCCGCCGTCGACCACCAGTCCGGCGCCGATGCCGGTGGAGACCTTGACCAGCAGGAAGGCGGAGCACTCGGGATGGGCGTGGCGCTGCTCGGCGTACGCCATGAGGTTGGCGTCGTTCTCCACCAGCACCGGGATGTCGGGCGAACCGCCGGTGGCGCGCGCGAACTCGGCGCCGAGCCGGTCGGCGACGGGGTGACCGTCCCAGCCGGGCATGATCGGCGGCTGCACCACCCGCCCGCGGTCCACCGGGCCGGGCACCGCCAGACCGATGCCGCAGACCGCCTCGGCGGGCATCCCCGCCTCCTCCAGCAGCGCCGCGAACCAGTCGGCGAGCAGCGGCAGTACGACCTCCGGCCCGTCCTCCACCAGCACCGGTCCGGTGTGCTCGGTCAGCACGGTGCCCGCCAGGTCGGCGACCGCCGCCCGGGCGTGCCGGGTCTCCAGGTCGGCGACCAGCACCACGGCGTGGGCGGTGTCGAACTCCAGGCGGACGGCGGGCCGTCCACCGGTGGAGGTGGACGCGGGGCCGGCCGACTCCCGGACCCAGCCGGCGCCGAAGAGCAGATCGAGCCGGGCGCCGACGGTGGAGCGGGAGAGGGACGTGACGCGTTGCAACTCGCCGCGGGTGGTGGCGCGGCCACTGCGGATCAGCTGCAGCAGCTGTCCGGCGCTCCCCTGGTTCATGACGGACTCCTGGTCCCGGGTAGCGGTGACGACGGTTCCGCCCGGCTGCCGTGCCCGGTACGGCGGGTCCACGCTAACCCCGCCCGCACCGCGCGGTGGTGCCGGATCGCCTGGCGAGACCCGCCTTCTGTCTACGTGAGTGATACTACATTCATGCTTTTGCGTGTTAAGCCGACGTAACTCTGCGGTATCTTCTGCATAAGCGATGCGGCCGCGCCCGTGTCGGGGGCTCCGGGTGTGGAGGCGGAATGACGACACGACTGCTCGCGCACAGCCCGTACCACCCCGTCCGTCCCGGCCTCCTCCCGCCGCGCGCCCGCGCCATCACCCGCGCCGCGCGCCGGGTGCTGCGGGCCAACTGGTGCGGCGGCTCGACCGTTCCCAGCCGCGGCCTCTACCCGCACCAGTGGAGCTGGGACTCCGCGTTCATCGCCATCGGCCAGCGCCATCTCGACCCCGCACGCGCCCGGCGTGAGCTGCGCACGCTGTTCGCGGCGCAGTGGTCGGACGGCCGCGTACCGCACATCGTCTTTCACCCGGACGTGCCACTGGGCGCCTACTTCCCCAGCCCCGACTTCTGGCGCTCCTCCTACCACGGCGCCGGGCGCGGAGCGCCGAGCGCAGCCGAGACCTCCGGCATCGTCCAGCCCCCGGTCCACGCCCTCGCCGCCTGGCTGGTGCACCGTGCCGACCCTGAGGGCTCCGCCGCCGAGGGCTTCCTCGCCGGACTCCACCCCGCGCTCCTCGCCTGGCAGAACTACCTCACCGGCCCGCGCGACCTGGGCGGCGGCGGCCTGGCCGCGATCGTCCACCCGTGGGAGTCCGGCATGGACAACAGCCCCGCCTGGGACCGGCCGCTCGCCCGGATCACCCCCGCGAACCCCCGGGGGTTCCGCCGCGCCGACCTCGACCACGGCGCCGCCGACGACCGGCCCACCGACCTGGACTACGGCCGGTACGTCCGGCTCGCCGCCGACTACCGGGACCACGACTACGACGACGCCACCGCGCCGCATCCCTTCGCCGTGGAGGACCCCGGTCTCAACGCGCTGCTGATCGCCTCCGAACACGCCCTCGGTGACATCGCCGACGCCCTCGGCCTCGACGGAGCCGCGCACCGCGCGGCCGCCCGCCGCCGGACCGGGGCCCTGGTGGACCGGCTGTGGAACCCGCACACCGGCCTCTTCCACCCCCGGGACCTCGTCGGCGAGCGGCTGCTGGCGGAGCGCGGCGCCGCCGGGCTGCTGCCGCTCATCGCGCCCGACCTGCCCGCCCAGGCCGTGACGGAGCTGCGCCGCACCCTGGCAGGACCCCACTTCGGCCTGGGCACCTCCACCCGGCTCGTGCCCAGCCACGACCTGCTGGGCCCCGCCTTCGACCCCTCGCGCTACTGGCGCGGTCCGGCCTGGTTCAACGTCAACTGGCTGGTGGAGCGCGGACTTCGGCTGCACGGCGCGGAGCGCGAGGCCCGCGACCTGCGGACCGCCGCCGTCACCGCCGCCGCCGGATCCGGCTTCGCCGAGTACCTCGACCCCCACACC
The DNA here is from genome assembly GCF_004305975.1 of Streptomyces otsuchiensis. Classification (GTDB taxonomy): domain Bacteria; phylum Actinomycetota; class Actinomycetes; order Streptomycetales; family Streptomycetaceae; genus Streptomyces; species Streptomyces otsuchiensis. The sequence goes on along the minus strand of NZ_BHZI01000034.1, from coordinate 16,192 downwards.
CTGGCGGCCCACGGGACCAGGGAGTTCGGCTGGACGGCCGCGCTCACCGTGGACCTGCTGGCCACCGACGCGCAGACCACCGACGGCCACCGCGCCGCCGGCGTACCACACACCGCGGCCGGTCACCCGGCCGTGCTCCGCCACAGCGGCGGATCCCGCACCGTCCCCGACGGCGCCACCGCCGGGGACGACGGCACGGCCGGGGGCACGAGCTGACAGCCCGCCCGGACCGCACCCCCGGCGCGGCGCCGGTCGGGCCGGGCACCGGCCGCACCGAGAACCACCCACGGCACACAGCGCGTTGACGCGTGACGGACGAGCGTGAGGGACCCAGGGAGGGCTGCGCACGATGAACTCGACGCACCACAGACTTCTGGTGCACAACGGCACCTTCGCCACGATCGGTCCCTCCGGGGACATCACCGGGGCACGGGGGGACACCCCGGACGGCCTGTTCGCCGGCGACGCCCGGCACCTCAGCCGCTGGCAGTTGACCATCGACGGCACCACCCCGACCGTCCTGGTCCCGGCCTCCGAAGGGCCACGCTCCGAGAGCGTGCTGATCCCCGCCGGCAGCCGCGCGGAACCACCGGCGCACACCGTCTTCCGTGAACAGACCATCGCCGACGGCGCGTTGGTCGAGACCCTGCGCATCACCGGCAACCGGCACCACGCCGGTGCGGCCCTGGTCGCCATCACCGTCGACGCCGACTTCGCCGACCAGTTCGAACTGCGGTCGGACCACCGCTGGTACGAGAAGCCCCACGCCGTCCGCAGCCGCCATGTCCTGCCCGACGGCATCGAGTTCGGCTACCGCCGCCAGGAGTGGCACTCCCGCACCCTCATCACGGCGAGCCCGCCCCCGGACGCGGTCGAGGAGACCGGCAGCGGGGCCCGGCGCCTGGTGTGGCGGATCTCGCCGGAGCCGCATGCCGCCGCCGAACTGACCCTGCGCGTCGTGCCGTTGCCGCACGGAGCGCCCGAACCGGCCTCGGGTGACGACGGCTTCCTCCCGCACGCCGGACGGGCCGGAGCGGACGGCCCCGCCGCCGTGCCGCCCCGCGACGCACTGACCGGCGCCGGCGTCCTGACCACGGACGCCCTGACCACCGACGCCCTGACCACGGAAGTGCTCACCACCGGCCTCCTGGCCACCGACGTGCTGACCGCTCCGGGCGCCGGGACCAACGGATCGTGGCCGGAACTCGACGCCGCCTGCCGCCGCGGCCTGGCCGATCTCGCCGCGCTGCGCACCACCGCCACCGGTCCCGACGGCGAGGTGCTGCGCGTACCGGCCGCCGGAGTGCCGTGGTTCGTCACTCTGCTCGGCCGCAACGCCCTGCTCACCTCGCTGTTCGCGCTCCCCTACCGCCCGGCGCTGGCCGCCGACACACTGCTGGCGCTCGCCGCCGCGCAGGCCACCGCCGACGAGCCGGCCCGCATCGCCCAGCCCGGCAAGATCGTCCACGAGATGCGCCAGGGCGAGCTCGCCCACTTCGGCCAGGTCCCCTACGGCCGGTACTACGGCTCGGTGGACAGCACCCCGCTGTTCCTGGTCCTGCTCGGCGCCCACGCCGAACACGCCGCAGACGACAAGCTGGCGCGACGGCTGGAACGCCACGCCCGCGCCGCCGTCAGCTGGATGTTCGAGCACGGCGGGCTGCGCGACCACGGCTACCTCGTCTACCACCCCGACCAGGGTGGCGTGGCGAACCAGAGCTGGAAGGACTCCGCCGACGCCATCTGCCACGCCGACGGCACCCCGGCGCAGGGCCGGGTGAGCGCCGCCGTCGCCCAGGGCTACGCCTACGACGCACTGCGCCGCACGGCCGGGCTGGCCCGCACCGTCTGGGACGACCCGGCCTACGCGGACGGCCTGGACGCGGCGGCGACCGCGTTGCGGGAACGGTTCCGCGAGGACTTCTGGATGGACGAGCACGACCTCACCGCGCTGGCCCTGGACGGGGACGGCAGCCGGGTCGACGCCCTCGCCTCGGACGCCGGTCACCTGCTGTGGTCCGGCATCCTCGACGGCGACCTCGCGGTACGAGCCGGCCGCAGGCTGCTGCGCGGGGACTTCTTCTCCGGCTGGGGTGTGCGCACCCTCGCCGCCGGTCAGGGCGCCTACCATCCGCTCGCCTACCACCGGGGCGCCGTCTGGCCCCACGACAACGCGGTCCTCGCTCTCGGCCTGGCGCGGCACGGGCTGGCCGAGGAGGCCCGCACGGTGGCGGAGGCGGTGGTAGCGACCGCCGCGGCGGGCAACGGCCGGCTGCCGGAGGTGATCGCGGGGTACGCGCGAGAGGGTCACGCCCGGCCGGTGCCGCACCCGCACGCCTGCGCACCGCAGTCCTGGGCGGCGGCGGCGCCGTTCGCGCTCCTCACGGCCGTGGCCACCCGCGCCGGGGTGGCGGCGGCGGCCTGACCGCGCGGCCGGCGGGCGCGGGCCCACCGGCTCGCCGGGTCACCCGCCCGACGTGTCCAGCTCCGCGTCGGCGGTGACCGCGGCGCAGTCGTAGGGGTCGTCGAGCCAGCCGTCGGGGAGCACCACCCGGTTGCGGCTCGACGTCCGGCCGCGGGGGCCGTCGGCGCCCTCCGGCCACGCCTGGTCCAGCTCCAGTTCCCCGAGCAGCTCGGAGAGTTGGGCCAGCGAGGAGGTGACGGCCAGCCGGCGGCGCAGCTCGGAGCCGACGGAGAAGCCCTTGGTGTACCAGGCGACGTGCTTGCGGAAGTCGATCACCCCGCGGCTCTCGTCCTCCAGCCACTCCCCGAGCAGCGTCGCGTGCCGCACCATGGTCGCGGCCACCTCGCGGAGGGTGGGGCGGGCCGCCGACTCGGGGCCCCGGCCGTCGAAGGCGGCCACCAGGTCGGCGAAGAGCCAGGGGCGTCCCAGGCAGCCGCGGCCCACCACGACGCCGTCGCATCCGGTGTACCGGACCATGCGCAGCGCGTCGGCGGCGGACCAGATGTCGCCGTTGCCGAGCACCGGGACCTCCGGCACGGTCTCCTTGAGCCGGGCGATGGCGTCCCAGTCGGCGGTGCCACCGTAGTGCTGGGCGGCGGTGCGGCCGTGCAGCGCGATGGCGGTGATGCCCTCCTCGACGGCGATCCGTCCGGCGTCCAGGTAGGTCAGGTGGTCGTCGTCGATACCCTTGCGCATCTTCATCGTCACCGGCAGGCCCCCCGCTCCGGCGACGGCCTCACGGAGGATGGAGCGCAGCAGGTTCCGCTTGTACGGGAGCGCCGAACCGCCGCCGCGGCGGGTGACCTTGGGGACCGGGCAGCCGAAGTTGAGGTCGATGTGGTCGGCGAGGTCCTCCTCGCTGATCATGCGGGCGGCCTGCCCGACCGTGACCGGGTCCACACCGTAGAGCTGGATGGAGCGCGGCTTCTCGGTGGCGTCGAAGTGCACCAGCCGCATCGTCTTGGCGTTGCGCTCCACCAGCGCGCGGGTGGTGATCATCTCGCTGACGAAGAGCCCGCGTCCGCCGCTGAACTCGCGGCACAGGGTGCGGAACGGCGCGTTGGTGATGCCCGCCATGGGTGCCAGCACCACGGGCGGGGAGACCGTGTGCGGGCCGATCTGCAACGGCGCGGCGACGGCTGTCTCGGGCATACGGGCGGTCCTCGGCTGTGCTGCGGTACGGGACTGGGGTGTGCCGCCGGCACGGGCACGGTGGCCCCGGCGGCGTCGCCATTGTCGCGCATCGTCCCGCCACGCGGCGAATGCCGCCCCGAAGCGGGGAGCGCGACCCCGGACGACGGACGCCCGGGCCGGGCGGAGCACGGTGGCTCCGCCCGGCCCGGGCGCTGTCCGCCGGTGGCGCCGCTCCCCGCACGGGGGCGCCACCGGCCGGATCAGCAGCCGATCAGCCGGCCGCCGAGGTAGGACTCGATCTGGTCGAGCGAGACCCGCTCCTGCTTCATGGTGTCGCGCTCACGCACGGTCACCGCGTTGTCGTCCAGGGTGTCGAAGTCGACGGTGACGCAGAACGGCGTGCCGATCTCGTCCTGGCGACGGTAGCGGCGGCCGATGGCACCGGCGTCGTCGAACTCGATGTTCCAGTGACGGCGCAGGGCCTCGGCCAGGCCGCGGGCCTTCGGCGACAGCTGCGGGTTGCGGGACAGCGGCAGGACCGCGACCTTCACCGGCGCCAGGCGCGGGTCGAGCCGCATCACGACGCGCTTCTCCAGCTTGCCCTTGGCGTTCGGCGCCTCGTCCTCCAGGTAGGCGTCGAGCATGAAGGCCAGCATGGCCCGGCCGACACCGGCCGCGGGCTCGATGACGTAGGGGGTCCAGCGCTCGCCGGCCTCCTGGTCGAAGTAGGCGAGGTCCTGGCCGGAGGCCTTGGAGTGCGCGCCGAGGTCGTAGTCGGTGCGGTTGGCGACGCCCTCCAGCTCGCCCCACTCACTGCCGCCGAACTGGAAGCGGTACTCGATGTCGGCGGTGCGCTTGGAGTAGTGCGACAGCTTCTCGGCCGGGTGCTCGTACCAGCGCATGTTGGCCTCCTGGAGGCCGAGGTTGCGGTACCAGTTCCAGCGCTGCTCCATCCAGTACTCCTGCCACTGCTCGTCCTCGCCCGGCTTGACGAAGAACTCCATCTCCATCTGCTCGAACTCGCGGGTCCGGAAGATGAAGTTGCCCGGCGTGATCTCGTTCCGGAACGACTTGCCCATCTGGGCGATGCCGAACGGCGGCTTCTTCCGGGAGGTCTGCTGGACCTGGGCGAAGTTGGTGAAGATGCCCTGGGCGGTCTCGGGGCGCAGGTAGGCGACCGAGCCGGAGTCCTGGGTCGGGCCGAGGTGGGTGGAGAGCAGGCCGGAGAACTGCTTGGGCTCGGTGAAGGAGCCCTTGTTGCCGCAGTGCGGGCAGTTGATGTCGGCGAGGCCGTTCTCGGGGAGACGGTTGTGCTTGGCCTCGTATGCCTCTTCCAGGTGGTCCGCGCGGAACCGCTTGTGGCAGGAGGTGCACTCGGTGAGCGGGTCGCTGAAGGTGGCGACGTGGCCGGAGGCCTCCCACACCTCGCTCGCCAGGATCACCGAGGAGTCAAGGCCGACCACGTCCTCGCGAGAGGTGACCATGTAGCGCCACCACTGACGCTTGATGTTCTCCTTCAGCTCCACGCCCAGCGGTCCGTAGTCCCAGGCGGCGCGCTGGCCGCCGTAGATCTCACTGCAGGGGTAGACGAAGCCACGGCGCTTGCTGAGGCTGACGATGGTGTCGATCTTGTCGGCGGCCACGGTGCTCTCTTCAGGACGGCGATGGGAGTCGCCCAAGATTACCGGCGGGCAAGGGCCCATCACCAAATCGGGGACGCGTGCTTTGGCCAGCGCGAGGACGGCCGGACGCGGAGGGTGAGCCAGCAGACAGCGCACACAATTGACAACGGTTTCCATATCCCTTGAAAATGGCTGTCATGACCAAAGCTCGCGCCTCGCGTCGCCCCCGGATAACCAGGTCCGCCCTCGCCACCACGGCCGCACTCTCCGTGCTCACGCTGAGCGCCTGCGGTGACGATGCGACGGGCGGATCGGGCAGCGCGGAGGGATCGGACGGAAAGCTCGCCGTCTCGGCCTCCTTCTATCCGATGGCCTACCTGGCGGAGCGCGTCGGCGGGGACCTCGTCGACGTCACCACCCTCACCTCGCCCGGCGTGGACCCGCACGACCTGGACCTCAGCCCCAAGCAGGTCGGGGCGCTGAGCGAGTCCGACGTGATCGTCTACCTCGAAGGACTCCAGCCCGCCGTCGACAGCGCCATCGCGCAGTCCGGCGTCGAGCACATCGCCGAGGCCATGTCCTTCGTCAACGCCGCCCCCGGCACCGACGACGGCGACGACGGCGACGACTCCGACGCGGACGCCGAGGAGGAGCCGCACGACGACGAGGACCACGCGGACGACGACGACCACGGGCACGAGCACGCGGACGAGGACGACCACGGGCACGACCACGCCGACGACGACGACCACGGGCACGACCACGCCGACGACGACGACCACGGGCACGACCACGGCGACGAGGACCACGACCACGCCGAGGAGGACGAGGACCACGCCGACGAGGACGACCACGGCCACGACGGGCACCACCACGGCCACGACCACGGGGACGGCGACCCGCACCTCTGGCTGGACCCGCTGACCTACGCCGTCGCCGCCCAGGGCGTCGCCGACACCCTGGCCGAGGCCGACCCGGACAACGCCGCCGACTACCGCAAGAACGCCGACGCCCTCGAAGCCGAACTCGGCGCCCTGGACGAGGAGTTCGAGGCCGGCCTCGCCAACCGCGAGATCGACACGATCATCACCACCCACGCCGCGTTCGGCTACCTGGCCGAGCGGTACGGGCTGGACGAGGAGGCCATCGCCGGCCTCGACCCGGAGTCCGAGCCCAGCGGCGCCCGCATGAAGGAACTGCACACCATCGCCGACCGCGAGAAGGTGACCACGGTCTTCTTCGAGGTGCTGGCGAGTGACGCCATGGCCACCACCCTCGCCCAGGATCTCGGCCTGGAGACCGACGTCCTCGACCCGGTCGAGGGGATCACCGAGGACTCGCGGGGCGACGACTACTTCGAGGTCATGCGCTCCAACCTGGAGGCCCTGCAGAAGGCGCTGGGCGCGACCTCGTAGGACACTCTCCGGGAGGAAGCACGTGCGCGTCCCCCGACCGCCGATCCGTCCCCCGACCACCCGACCCACGGAGTCACCCATGGAGCCTGTCATATCCCTCAGCGGGGTGACCGCCGAACTCGGCGGCCGGCCGGTGCTGCGTGGCGTCGATCTGGCGGTCGGGCCGGGCGAGGTGGTGGCGCTGCTGGGCGCCAACGGCTCCGGCAAGTCCACCAGCGTGCGGGCGGCGGTCGGGCAGGTGCCGCTGACCGGCGGCGAGCTGCGGCTCTTCGGTACACCGGTCCGTCGCTTCCGCGCCTGGCACCGGATCGGGTACGTCCCGCAGCGCTCCACGGCGGCGGGCGGGGTCCCGGCCACCGTCCGTGAGGTCGTCGCGGCCGGACGCCTGTCGCGGCGCGGGCTGCGTCCCCTGGGCCGCGCCGACCGGGACGCCGTGCAGCGGGCCCTGGAGCGGGTCGGCCTCGCCGACCGGGCGGGCGAGCCGGTGGACTCCCTCTCCGGCGGACAGCACCAGCGGGTGCTGATCGCACGGGCGCTCACCACCGAGCCGGAGCTGCTGATCATGGACGAGCCGCTGGCGGGCGTGGACCTCGGCAGCCAGCGAATACTGGCCGACACCCTGCGGGAGCAGACGGACCGAGGCGTCTCGGTGCTGCTGGTGCTGCACGAGCTGGGCCCGCTGGAGCCACTGATCGACCGGGCCGTGGTGCTCTCCGGCGGAATGGTGGAACGGGTGGTGGAACACCCCTCCGAACTGCCCGACAGCCACGCCTGCCATCCCGACGACGAGCTGGACCCCTCCGTGGTGCCACCGCTCCAGACCGGCATCTTCTGAGGGCCGCGCCTTCTGGGGGCCGCGTCCTCCCGGGACCGCGCCCTCCGAGGCCGCATCCTCCGAATGACATGCGGCGCCATCGCCGCCCGGCGCGCCAGGGCCACCCGGCCCGCCGCGACCGGCACACCGAACAGCGGAAACGGACGGATCATGCTGGAAGTCCTCGACTACCCGTTCATGCAGCGCGCGCTCCAGGCGGCGCTGCTGATCGGGATCGCCGCCCCGGCGGTGGGGATCTACCTGGTGCAGCGCCGGCAGGCGCTGATGGGCGACGGCATCGGCCATGTGGCGCTGACCGGCGTCGCGCTGGGGTTCCTGCTCTCCGCCAACCCGGTGTGGATGGCCGTGCTGGTCTCCGTGATCGGTGCGGTCGCCATGGAGCTGGTCCGCTCCTCCGGCCGCGCGCGCGGTGACATCGCCCTGGCGATGCTGTTCTACGGCGGCATGGCCGGTGGCGTCATGATCATCAACCTGGCGCCGGGAGGGTCCACCGCAAATCTCACGACCTACCTCTTCGGCTCGGTCAACACCGTCTCCCCCAGCGACATCAACGCGATCATGATCCTCTCGGCGTTCGTGCTGCTGGTCTCCTTCGGGCTGCGGCGGCAGCTGTTCTCGGTGTGCCAGGACGAGGAGTTCGCCCGGGTCACCGGCCTGCCGGTGCGGGCGCTCAACCTGCTGCTCGCCGTGACCGCCGCCGCGACCGTCACCGTCGCCATGCGGGTGGTCGGGCTGCTGCTGGTCAGCGCGCTGATGGTGATCCCGGTGGTGGCCGCCCAGCAGGTCACCCGGGGGTTCGCGACCACGCTGGGGCTGTCCGTCGGCTTCGGCGTGCTGGTGTCGGTCTCCGGCACCGTCACCTCGTACCACGCCGACGTCCCGCCCGGTGCGACCATCGTGCTGATCGCCCTCGGCCTGTTCGCCCTGATCTCGGTTCTGGCCGTCCCGCTCTCCCGCCGTCGCGCGCGCCGGGCGGCCCCCGCGACGGCGGCCCCGAGAACGGACGTCGCCCCAGCACCCTGATGTCCTGGCACAATGGCATCCCTGTACGGGAGCCGTGCGGGTACAGGAATTCCGAGGATCTTCCGAGGAGGCATCGTGGTGACGGCAGGACCACCGGTCCGTGGGCGGTCGACCCGCCAGCGGGCGGCGGTGGCGGAGGCGCTCGCCGAGGTGGACGAGTTCCGCAGCGCGCAGGAGCTGCATGATCTGCTCAAGCACCGGGGCGACTCGGTCGGGCTGACCACCGTCTACCGCACCCTTCAGTCCCTCGCCGACGCGGGCGAGGTCGACGTGCTGCGGACCAAGGACGGCGAGTCGGTGTACCGGCGCTGTTCCACCGACGACCACCACCACCATCTGGTCTGCCGCACCTGCGGCAAGGCGGTGGAGGTGGAGGGCCCGGCGGTCGAGAAGTGGGCGGACGCCGTCGCCGTCGAGCACGGGTTCGTGGACGTCGCGCACACCGTCGAGGTGTTCGGCACCTGCGGCGACTGCGCCGCCACACGCTGATCGGAGGCCGCTCGCTGATCCGGGGCGGCTCTCCGGGGCGGCTCACGCGCTGACCCCGGCCGGACGCCGTCCGGCGCGGGCCCGCACCCGGCCCCGAGCGGGCGGGGGTGCGGCGCCCGCGTGGGAGGCCGTGGCGTCAGCGGGCGGTCGGGTTCCCGTCGCCGCCCGGCTCCGCGCCACGGTCCCCGGCGGTGAGCTCGTTGGGCAGCGCCCCGCCGAAACGGCGGTCGCGGGAGGCGTACTCGACGCAGGCGTCCCAGAGGTTCCGCCGGTCGAAGTCGGGCCACAGGATGTCCTGGTAGACCATCTCCGCGTAGGCGCTCTGCCAGATCAGGTAGTTGGAGGTGCGCTGCTCGCCGGAGGGGCGCAGGAACAGGTCCACGTCCGGCATGTCCGGGTGGTAGAGGTAGCGGGCGAGCGTCTTCTCGTCGACCTTGGACGGGTCCAGCCGTCCGGCCTTGACGTCCATGGCCAGCTTCGCCGCCGCGTCGGCGATCTCGGCCCGCCCGCCGTAGTTGACGCACATGTAGAGCGTCATCGCCTCGTTGTCCCTGGTCCGTGCCTCGGCTGCCTGGAGCTTGTTGACGACCGAGCGCCACAACCGCGGCTGACGGCCGGCCCAGCGGATGCGGACACCCATGGCGTCCAGCTCCTCGGTGCGGCGGTCGATGACGTCGCGGTTGAAGGCCATCAGGAACCGCACCTCGTCGGGCGAGCGCTTCCAGTTCTCGGTGGAGAAGGCGTAGAGCGAGAGGTTGCGCACGCCCAGTTCGATGCAGCCCTTGACCACGTCGAGGACCACGCTCTCCCCGATCTTGTGCCCCTCGGTGCGCGGCAGCCCCCGGTCCTTGGCCCAGCGGCCGTTGCCGTCCATCACGATCGCCACATGGCCCGGAACCAGCTCGGCCGGGAGCTTGGGCGGGCGCGCACCGGACGGGTGCGGCTCGGGTGCGGCGTAATCGGCGGGCACGCGACGCTGCCGGGACAGCATTCCGCGACGGGCCATGGCAGTGCTCTCTCTCACAGAGGTCGGATCGACAGCCGGAGACTGGTGGGTCCACAGCTCCGGCCTGGAGCGAGCGTAGCGGACCGGCGGCACGGCCCCGCCCCGCGCACCGGCCGTGGGACGGCCGGTGGTTACGGCAGGCGGCGCGCGTCCGGAACGGCTCCCGCTCCGGCGGTCCCACCGGAGCCCGCCGCCCCGGCGGGTGCCGGGGAGACACTGCGGTCGACGTACCGCAGCGAGCGCAGGCCGCGCTCCATGTGCCAGTGCAGGTAGGCCGAGACCAGGCCGCTCCCCTCGCGCATGTGGCGGGGCTCCGCGGCGTCGGCGGTGGCCCAGTCGCCGGTCAGCAGCGCGCCGAGCAGCGCCAGCGCCTCGGAGGACGGGACGACGCAGCCCGGCATCCGGCAGTCGGTGCAGACGGTGCCGCCCGCGGCCACCGAGAAGAACCGGTTCGGCCCCGGCATGCCGCACCGGGCGCAGTCGGCGAAGCTCGGGGCGTAGCCGCCGATGGAGAGGGAGCGCAGCAGGAAGGCGTCCAGGACCAGCCCGGGGGCGTGGTCGCCGGAGGCCAGCACCCGCAGTCCGCCGACCAGCAGCAGGTACTGCTGCACGCTCGGCTCGCCCTCGTGGTCGGTGAACCGCTCGGCCGTCTCCAGCATGGCGGTGCCGGCCGTGTAGCGGGCGTAGTCGGTGACGATGGCCTGGCCGTAGGGGGCGATGGTCTCCGTCTGGGTGCACATCGGCAGCCCCCGGCCGATCAGCTCGCCGCCCCGGGCGAAGAACTGCACGTCCACGTGGGAGAACGGCTCCAGCCGGGCGCCGAACTTGGAGGAGGTGCGCCGCACCCCCCGGGCGACCGCCCGGACCCGTCCGTGGCCGCGGGTGAGCAGGGTGATGATCCGGTCCGCCTCGCCCAGCTTCTGGGTGCGCAGCACGATGCCGTCGTCGCGGAACAGAGTCATGGGCCCATTCTGGCGTACCGGGCGGGACCGCCCGGTCGCGGCGCCCGCGGTCAGTCCCCGACGGTCCGCGCGGGCCCCCCGGCCGGGCCGTCCGCGACGCCCGCGCGGACCAGCCCCGACTCGTAGGCCGCGATGACCAGCTGTGCCCGGTCCCGGGCCGCGAGCTTGCCCATGACCCGGCTGACGTGGGTCTTGGCGGTCAGCGGCGACAGGCTCAGCGCACCGGCGATCTCCGCGTTGTTCAGTCCGCGCCCCACCAGTTCCAGCACCTGGAGTTCCCGGGCGGAGAGGCCCGCCGGGCCCGTGCCGCCGTCCCCCGCCGTCCGGCCGCGTGGCGGTGCGGGGGGCACGCTCAGCAGCCGGGCGATCAGCCGCCCGGTGGGGCCCGGCGAGAGCAGCGCGTCCCCGGCGGCGACCGTGCGGATTCCGTCCAGCAGTTCCACCGGGCGGGTGTCCTTGACCAGGAACCCGGACGCCCCGGCCCGCAGGGCATCCATCACGTGGTCGTCGGTGTCGTAGGTGGTGAGGACGAGCACACGGACCCCGGCGAGCTGCTCGTCCGCCGCGATGAGCCGGGTGGCCTCGATGCCGTCGAGGTCGGGCATGCGGATGTCCATCAGCACCAGCGAGGGGCGCGTCCGCCGGGCCAGTTCCACCGCCTCGCGCCCGGTCGCGGCCTCCCCCACCACCGTCATGCCCGGCGCGGAGCCGACCAGCATCGCGAAGGCGCCGCGTACCAGCGCCTGGTCGTCGGCGAGGAGCACGCGGATCTCGCCCTCTGCGGCGCCGCCCCCGTCCGGACGCGCCGGGGCGGTGGAGGCGGGGGGCTGGGCGCTCGTCATACCCAGAAGCGTAGGCGGCGGGGCGGCGATGCCGCTCCCGGGCGCTCGGTGCCGCTCGGTGCCGCGTGGTGCCGCTCCGTGCCGCACGCCGCCGCCGCCCCGTGCCGGGACGGCGGGCCTGCGCTCCGGGGCCGCGAACCGCGGGCGGTGGCACCGCGCGGCCACGGTGGCCGCCCGTACCTGACATGCTTGTCGTCGTGGGCGCGCGCCCGGGGCCGTGGTCGGCCGCGTGCGCGTCGTGACTCCCACCCGGTCTACAAGCGTGAGCAGGCGTGCACAGCGCGGCTCGCGCGTGGAGGAAGTTCGCGGACATGACGCAGCAGGTTCGGTCGCTGGCAGCAGAGGTGGAGGCCGCCGTCTCGGCGGCGATGGGTGAGGTCGTTCCGGCCGAGCTGGCCGGCGAGGACCCCCTCGTCCGACGCAGCGACCACGCCGACTTCCAGTCCAATGTCTCCCTGTCCCTGGCCAAGCGGATCGGGCGCAAGCCGCGTGAGCTCGCCGAGGAGCTGCGCGTCCGGCTGGACGCGGTCCCGTGGATCGCGTCGGTCGAGGTCTCCGGCCCCGGCTTCCTCAACATCACCCTGAGCGACGCCGCGCTGATCGGGCGGCTGGAGGCCCGGCAGGGCGACGACCGGCTGGGCGTGCCCCGCACGCAGGCCGCCGAGGTGGCCGTCCTCGACTACTCCGCGCCGAACGTCGCGAAGGAGATGCACGTCGGGCATCTGCGCTCCACCCTGATCGGGGACGCGCTGGCCCGGGTCCTCGACCACCTGGGCGCGCGGACCGTGCGGCAGAACCACGTCGGCGACTGGGGCACCCAGTTCGGCATGCTGATCCAGTACATCGACGAGAACCCGCAGCTGGCCTGGCGCGGAGCGGAACTCGGCGACGCGCAGGCCGCCGGCAGCGCGGTCTCCGCCCTGGACCAGCTCTACCGGGACGCCCGGAAGGTCTTCGACGCCGACCCGGCGTTCAAGGAGCGGGCCCAGCGCCGCGTGGTGGGACTCCAGTCGGGCGACGAGGAGACCCTCGCCGCCTGGCGGGAGATCGTCGCCGAGTCCGAGGCCGCGTTCCAGCAGGTCTACGGACGGCTCGGGGTCCTGCTGACCCTCGACGACGTGGCCGGCGAGTCCTTCTACAACACCCGGCTCCAGAGCGTGGTGGACGAGCTGCGAGAGAAGGGCATCGTCGAGGAGAGCGAGGGCGCGCTCTGCGTCTTCTACGACGACATCCGCGGCCCGGAGGACACCCCGGTGCCGCTGCTGGTCCAGAAGCGCGACGGCGGCTTCGGCTACGCGGCGACCGACCTGGCGGCGATCCGGTACCGCACCCAGGAGCTGGGGGCGACCCGCATCCTGTACATGGTGGACGCGCGGCAGGCCCAGCACTTCGACATGGTCTTCCGCACCGCGCGGCGCGCCGGCTGGCTCCACGACGGGGTCGAGGCGGTCCACGTCCAGAACGGCACGATCAACGGCCCGGACGGCCGCCCCTTCAAGACCCGTTCCGGCGGGACGGTGCGGCTCGCGGACCTCCTGGACGACGCGCTGGCCCGGGCCCGTGAGGTCATCGCCGAGAAGGACGCCGAGAAGGGCGGGACGCTCGACGAGGCGCGGCTGGACGAGGTGGCGGGGCTGGCGAGCATCGGCGCCGTGAAGTACGCCGAGCTGTCGACGTCGCGGGCGAAGAACTACAACTTCGACGTCAACCAGATGGTGTCGTTCAACGGGCAGACCGGCGTCTACCTCCAGTACACCCACACCCGCATCGCGTCGATCCTGCGCCGCGCGGCGGACGAGGCCGCCGCCGCGTCCTTCGACGCCACCCTGGCGCTGGCCCCGGCGGAGCGTGAACTGTCGCTGCTGCTCGACGAGTTCGGCGCCGTCCTGGACTCGGTCGCCGCGACGCTGGAGCCGCACCGGCTGGCCGGGTACCTCTACTCGCTGGCCAAGGCGTACACCGGCTTCTACGAGTCCTGCCCGGTGCTGAAGGCGGAGACCCCGCAGATCCGCGCCAACCGGCTGGCGCTGTGCCGGCTGAGCCGCGACACCCTCGCCCGCGGACTGAACCTGCTGGGCATCACGGCGCCCGACCGGATGTGAGCCATCCGCGAACGGCCGGGCACACCCGTGGTGTGCCCGGCCGTTCGCGTGTGCCGGTGCGTTCGCGCGTGCCCGCCCCGCGCGCGGGCGGCCGTCCGCGCGCGGGGCGCCGGGGCCTACGCCCAGCTGATGACCTCGTCGTCCGCCAGCCGTTCCTGGCGCGCGTGCCACGCGGCGGGCCCGGGGTGGCCGATGTTGACCAGCAGCACCGAACGCAGCGGGGTACCGGCGAAGAACTCGCCGTCCACCCCGTCGCCGTCGAATCCCTGCATCGGCCCGGCCGCCAGCCCGGCGGCGCGGACGGCCAGGATGAAGTAGCCGGCCTGGAGGATGGTGTTGTACCGGGCCGCCTCCCGGCGGACGGCGTCGTCGGCGAACCGGTCCTTGGTGCGCGGCCGGTGGGGCGCGAGACGCGGCAGGCTCTCGTGGAAGTCGGTGTCCATGGCCAGGACGGCGGTCGCGGGTGCGGCGGCGACCTTCTCGCGGTTGCCCTCGCTCATGTGCGGCAGCAGCCGGCGGCGCCCCTCGTCGCTGCGGACGTAGAGGACGCGCATCGGCTGGGTGTTCCCGGCCGTGGGCGCCCACTTGGCCAGCTCCCAGATGCCGGTCAGCTCCTCGGCGCTCACGGGGGTGTCGCTGAAGGTCCGGGCGGTGCGGGCGTCGGTGAAGATGAGAGCCCTGCCCTCGTCGTCGAGCGGACCGAGGACGGGCGGTTCGGTGGGGTGCGTCACGGTGGTGGATCTCTCGGCTGGGCCCGGGCCGTCACGGCTCGGGACGAACGGGCGCGGTCCGCGGAGCGCGGGCCGGGGGCCTTGGTGAGGGGAACGCAGAATACGACGTGTCAGGACCGCCCCCGCTCACGGGAACGCCGTGCGCCCGGGTCCTCGGCCGTGCCGGATTCCTCGGCCGTGCCGGATTCCTCGGCCGTGCCGGGCGACGGCAGGGCGAACCGGACCGGGACGCCGGGCGAGTACAGCACACTGACCGGATCGCCCTCCGGCCGCGGCAGACCTGCCGCGCTCACCAGGTCGTCCCGGCACTCCTCCAGCCCGGCCCGGTACAGCGCCCAGCGGGGGTGGCTGTTGGGCAGGTGCAGCGTGCGGCCGAAGGCCCGGCTGTGCAGGGCCCAGCGGGCGGTGAGGAAGTCTTCCAGCGGCGTCGGTTCGGCGATGCGGGCGCCGACCGTGACCGTCAGGCGGCTGCGCGCTCCGCGCGGCCCGGGCCAGCGGCGGGCGCTGTCGTAGCTGATCCGCCGGCCGTCCCGCCGCACGGCCATCCGCGCCCACATGTACGGGAGCCCGAACCCGGCGCGGGCGACGAGAGCCGCCGCGAGCCGCGAGGTCTCCAGCGAGCGGAAGACGACACCCCGGCGGCCGGCGGCGTCCACGGAGTAGAGACGGACGTTGGTCTCGGGGAACGTCCCGAAATAGGGAAGCCCCGGCAGTCCGAACCACCCGATCCGGTGCATCCGGAAGGCGATCAGACCGACATACGTCACCCCGCCGTGGGTGTCCGGGACACAGCCCGGGGGCAGCAGCGGGCCGACGGCCGCGGGCTCGACGGCCCAGTGCACAAAGGTCAGGTCGAGCCAGGACTGCGTCAGTACCGGACGGTCGATCCCGCGCGGCGGACCGGCGGTCACCGGCTCCGGCACGGGCGGGACCCAGGGCTGGCGGACGGCCGCGTTCCGGTCCATGTCCGGCAGCGTCTCACGCCACCCACCGGGCCCGCATGCGCGAGCCCGGTGGGACGTGGCGGTCGGGGCCTGACAGCCGCGCCCGGTCAGTCGCGGATGAGGAGGAGCACGGCGGCCGCGACGACGGCCAGGGCCAGCGCACCGAGCCCGTGGACCAGCCGGTGTTCGCGCAGGGCGGTGGGCAGCGGCAGGAAGCGGTCGACGGCGTACCGTCCGGGCCCCGTCAGGGCCAGGGCGGCGGCTCCGACGGCGAGGACCAGCGGCAGCTCGTAGCCGCCGAGGAACGGGTCGTCGGCGTGGGCGGAGAAGATCGCGTTGATCAGGGTGCCGACGACGGCGGCGCCGGCCAGCGGGGTCAGCGCGCCCAGGGCGAGACCGAGGCCGCCGAGGGTCTCGGCGAGTCCGGCGACCAGCGCCATGGTGTCGCCGGCGGGGTAGCCGAGGAAGGTGAAGAACTCACCGGTGCCGTCCAGGCCGCCGCCGTCGAACCAGCCGAACAGCTTCTGGGCGCCGTGGGCGGCCATGGTGAGGCCGATGCCCAGGCGCAGCAGGAGCAGTCCGAGGTCGAGGCCGGTGGGGGTGGGCCCGCCGGGGTGCGGCGC
>NZ_BHZI01000033.1 GCF_004305975.1 Streptomyces otsuchiensis | reverse complement strand
GGTCAGTAGCGCGCGTCCTCCGGCGGCGGCCTGGTGGAGGCGGCGGCGCAGCAGGTGCAGTGGCGCCCCGGCGAGGTGCGGGGCAGGTGTCACGGACGGTGCGGGGGCTGGCGAGGTGGCAGGGGGAAGGTCGGCGGTCCGGAGCCGTTCGAGGCCGAGGTTGACGTGTGCGTCGTCCTGGGTCGGGTGGCTGACGGCGAGTAGCTGGGCCCGGGGGTGGGCCGCCGGGAGTAGGCGCGCGATGGCCCGTAGGCGCAGCCCGGGGCGTGAGGCGAGGAGGCGGAGGTTGTCCCGGTACGGCAGGGCCGGGTGGTCGTGGGCGAGCGTCAGCCGGACCGTCAGGCCCTCGCTGTGGGCGAGGAGGCAGTCCCCCGCCGCCTCGCGCACGGTTCCGAGGAGTGTGACGGTGAGGAACAGCAGGTCGTCGCGGCCGGGTGTGGGGTTGTCGCGGGCGGCGAGGGCGCGGGCCGCCTGGTCGGCCGGCGGCTCCTCCCAGAGGGCTGTCAGTGGGGCGGCGTTCCACGGGGTGCCCACGGCGCGGACCGCGCGGACTCCGGCGCCCGCGCCGAGTCGGCCGGACGCGGAGAGAGTCCCCCCGGAGACGGCGAGTCCGGAGCGCGACAGCTCACGGTGGGTCAGTGCGGTGTCGCCCATCCGAACGGTGCGCTCCCCCGCTGCCGCCGCCCTGGTCGCACCGCCGGGGGTGGTGTCGTTCACGGTGTATCTGCGGCCGGTGGCGTCGGCCGTCCAGGTCACGGCTCCGGCGTACCCGCCGGGGGTGAGGACCGGCTCGGTGAACAGGCCGTGGAGACGTAGCGATCCCTCGGGCGTGTAGGCGCGGCGGGCCGTGCCGCGCAGGGCGACGAGTTCCGGGCCGGTGGCGGCGGGAATGCGGTGGGCGGCGTGCAGCACCTCCCGCAGGCGGTCGGCGAGTTCGGGCAGTCGGTGCTCGGGAGCGGCGGCGCGGGCGGCGCGCAGCTGGGTGACGACCGAGACGGCCGCGGCGGCCGGGCGGTGCAGGCCGGCCAGCCGGGCAGTGTGCGCGGCGCGCAGCAGGTCGGCCTGATGGACGGCGCCCGCGCCGTCCCGTCCGGTGTCGAGGGCCGCGGCCGCGGCGGTGAAGAGTGCCGCGCAGGCAGTGGTCTGCTCGTCGGTCGGCGCGGCGGGGGTGTCCGGGACGGGTTCGGCCGCGCCGGTGGTGGTGCCAGGACCAGGACCAGGACCAGTGCCGGTGCCGGTGCTTGGCGGGTCGGCGACGGGGGCGGCGGAGACGGCGGCCGCGCGGTGCACGCAGGCGGGGGCGAGCAGGCATCCGCAGCGCACGGCGTCGGCCGTCGTCACCGTGCCGCCGGGCGCGTGGAGTTCGACCACGGTCTCGTCGTCCAGTGCGATCCGCACGCTGTCCCGCTCGCGCACCATCGGCAGGGCCGTCAGTTTGGCGACGGCCCCGTCGAGGCGCTTGCGGAGACGGGGCGAGAGCGCGGCGACGATCTCGGCGGTCACGCCCGGGTCGACGGCGGGCAGAGGTGTGCTCATGAGACCTTCTCCCCCACCCAGCGGGCGAGTTCCAGCGGGCTGAGCGCGGCCACCGGCATTCCCGCCGCGACCAGCTGACCGGCGATTCCGGTCGCGTAGCGCGGCCGGCCGGTGTCGTCGAGGCTGGCGCAGCCCAGGATGTGGCAGCCGGCGGCGACGAGGGTCCGGACCTCGGCGAGCAGCCCGCCGACGGGGTAGCCCTCTTCGAAGTCGCTGATGACGACGATCAACGTGCGGGAGGGCACGGCGACCAGTTCGCGGGCGTGGCGCAGCCCGGCGGCGATGTGGGTGCCGCCCCCGACGCTGACCTCCAGCAGCAGGGACAGCGGGTCCTCGACGTGGTCGGTGAGGTCCATGACCTTGGTGGAGAAGGCCAGGAAGTGGGTGGAGAGCGCCGGAACCCCGGCCATCACCGACGCCGTCAGCGCTGCCCAGACAGTGGAGGACTCCATCGACCCGGAGACGTCGGTGACCAGGATGAGCCGCCAGTCGGCCGACCGTCGCCCACGGGTGTGGAAGACGGGGTGCTCCGGGACGATCCGTACCGTGCCGTCCGGTTGACGGCGGGCACCGGCGAGATTGGCGCGGACCGTGCGTGGCAGGTCGAGCGGGCCGCCGGGGCGGCGGGAGGGGCGGGGCTGGATCGCGCCGTGCAGGGCGGGGCGCAGCCGGGTCGACAGTGCCCGGGTCAGCTCCTCCACCAGCCGTCGGACCAGGGGCCGCAGGGTGGCGAGGCGTGACTCGGGGAGACCGCCCGCGTGGCGCAGCACCGTGCGCAGCAGTTCCACGGAGGGGCGGACGCTGTCGGGGTCGAGTTCGGCGAGGACGTCGGTGCGGCCCTGTTCCGAGGCGGCCGCCAGGACCTCCTCGCGGATGCCGGGGCCGAAGAGCGCGGCGAGCTCCTCGGACCAGGCGCGGACACCGGGGTAGGGGGCCTCGCGTCCGCCCCCGCCGCCAGGGGCGAGGTCACCTCTGCTGCCTTCGCCCCGGCCCTGGCCGTAGAGCTCGTCGAGTGCGGTGGCGTACGCGGTGGCGTGCGCGGGCAGGGCGGCGGCGTCACGTCCGAGGACGAGGCGCCAGCGGTCCTCGGCCCGCAGCGTGGGGTGAGGCGGCGGGGCTGTCGCCGCCGGGGCGGCGATGTCCCCCTGGACGACGGCGTCCCCTGCGGCGGGGAAGGGGACGGGAGCGCCGGGCGCCGCAGCGACGGCGGGGCCGGGCGCGGGCACGGCGGAGGCGCCACTGGGCAGGAGCCCGAGCCGGTCGAGGACGGTACGGGCGTCCAGGTCCGCGCGGGCGTGGACGGCGAGCGCCACCGGATCGGCGGCGAGTCCGGGAACGGCAGCGCCGAGGCGTTCCTCGACCACGGCCAGGAGCCGTTGGCGAGCGGCCGGGCTGAGGGTGTCGAATCCGCCGCGCAGTGCGGGGAGCCGGTCCAGGAAGTCGCGGTCGGTCAGCTCGGTGACACGTGCCAGCAGCGGGTCGAGCACCTGCGGGACCGCCTCCAGGAGCGGTCCGGCGGCGGTCAGCAGGCCGGTCAGCCGGGTGGTGAGGGTCGCCCGGCCGGGCGCGTCGGTGGCGGCGTCGGTCCAGCCGGCGGCGCGGTCCCCGAGCACGGCGGCGTCGTGGTGGCCGAGCAGGACCAGGACCGCTCCGGCCGCGCCGCGCATCAGGGGCGAGCCCTCGGCGGCGAGGTGCTCCAGCGCGGCGGCCAGCCGGATACCGCCGAAGAGGTCGGCCCGGTGGGCGAGTTCGACGAGTGCGCGGGCGTCCTGCGGTTCCTCCGAGCCGGTCAGGCCGTCGAGTTGGCGCACGGCCGCGGTGGTGAGGGTCTCCGCCGTTCCGGCGGCGCGCGTGGTGCGGTGCTCCTCGGCCGGGAGGCCGGGGATGTGGCCGGAGCGGACGCGGTCCAGCAGGGTGAGCGCGTCGAGGAGTTCGGGCAGGGTCGCGGAGCCGGGGAGGATGTCGGCGGTCTCGGTGAGCCGCTCCTCCGCCAGCCGCTCCAGCCCGCAGGCGGCGGCGTCGGCGAGACCGGTGAGGATCTGCGCGGCGGTCGGGCCCCCTTCGTCGTGCTCGGCGCGGTGCCTCTCCCGCAGGACGCCCTCGGCGGCCTGGGCGGCGGTCACCCCGCGGATGCTCGCGGCGGTCAGCACCCCGGCGGTGGCCGGTGTCCAGCGGATCTCCCAGCGGGAGGTGAGGGCGTCGGCGCCGCCGGTGCCGGCCACCTCCTTCGCCTCGGCGTACGGGACGCCGCACACGGACAGGCGGCGCAGCAGCAGTTCGCGGCGGCGGTCGAGGCCGGAGCGCAGCGGGTCGAGCCGGAGGTCGCGGCTCTCCCGGGCGGTGTCGTGGGGGCCGGGCAGTCCCAGCTCCTCCAGTTCGCGTTCGACGGCGGGGGCCAGTCCGCCGCGCGGCGCGGCGGGAGTGGGGGCCCCGGTGCGCCTGCCGACGAGTACCTCGTCCAGGGCGCGGGCGACGGCGCGGCCCCGCCCGTGGAGCTCTCCCTGGACCAGCACGGTCTGGACGGCCTCCGCCAGCTCCCCGCGACCGGGCGCGGGCAGGTTGCGCAGGCGGGCGAGGTCACCGGCCAGACGGGTGATCTCACGGGCGTCGGCCGGGCCGGAGGGGTGGCCGAGGCCGCGCAGCGCGGCACAGATCCGGACGGCGGTGGCCGTGACGGCGTCGTCGAGGGCGGCCGGGTCGCCGGCGCTCGTCAGCACCTGGTGCTGCCACTCCGGGTCGCGGATACCGGCCGGGTAGCCGGAACGCTCGTCGAGCAGCGCGTAGCTGTAGGGGATCAGGGAGACGGACCAGTCGCCGCCCGGCGCCCGGTCGCTCTCGTGCTCGTCCGTGCCCGGTGTGCCCGTGGCGCCTCCCGGGCCGCCCTCGGCGCCGGCCAGCAGCGCCGGGGCGTGGAAGGCGCCGATCACGGCCGCCACCCGGCGGCCGTCGGCGACGGCTTCCGCCAGGCAGGCCCGCATATGACGCTCGCGGGCCAGGTCGACCGCCGGGATCCCGTCGCGGGCGTCGTGCCGCAGTGCCCAGCCCGTCAGCAGGGCCGCCCGGCGGATCGCTTCGGGCGACGAGCCTGGGGCGGTGGCCTCCACCAGGCGGTCCCACAGGTCGTCGCCGGAACGGCCCGTCACCCGCTCACGCAGGGCGGTGCGCAGGCCGCCTCCGTCCACCGGCCCGGGGGTGCGGACGGCGTTCCAGCCCGGGTCGGAGAGAGGCAGGTCGCAGGCGACCACGGGCACCCCGGCGCGGGCGGCCCACCGCACGGCCGCCAGCTCGGGGGAGAAGTCCGCGAACGGGTAGAAGGCGGTTCCGGTCCTCCCACGCGCAGAGCCGTCGGCTCCGGCGGAGTCGCGGGTGGCGACCGCCGCGAGTGCGACCGGAGCGGTGGTGGCCGGGTCCGCCAGCCAGCGCAGCCAGGGCTGTGTCTCCGCCGGCAGCTCCACCAGGAGTACCTGGGGGTCCGCCGCCGCCAGCAGTGCCGGGACGGCGGCGGCCAGCGCCGGCGAATGGTGGCGGACGCCGATCAGGTAGGGCGCGCCGGGAGCGGTCAGCGCCTCCAGCGCCTCACGCGGCGGGGAGCCGGGCACGGTCCTCAGCCCTCCAGCACGGTGCGGAGGTCCCACAGCGCGCGCCAGGTCGCCGCGCCCTCTTCCGCGCGGCGCCGCACCGGGCCGTCCCAGTAGCCCCGCAGCCGGGCCGCGTCGGCGGGGTCGTCCTTGCGGACGACGCCCAGGAGGTGGCCGGGAAGCAGCTCCAGCACGTCCCGGTCACCGGGGAAGTAGGCCGCGGCCAGCCCCAGGGCACCGGCGACGGCGACCGCCTCGGCGGTGCTCATCACGGTCGAGGGCCGCTCGACCTCCCAGCCCTCGGCGGAGCGCCCCTCCCGAAGGTCCCGGAAGGCGGTGACCAGGGCTTCGAGTACCGCGTCGTCGACCTGGAAGGCGGCGCCGGAGCGCTCCAGCGCGGCGCGGGCCTGGCGGCGGACGAGCGCCGTCTCGGCGTCGAGGTCCCCGATCGCGCCGACCGTCTCGAAGTTGAAGCGCCGTTTGAGTGCCGCCGACATCTCCGAGACGCCCCGGTCGCGGAGGTTGGCGGTGGCGATCAGGTTGAAGCCGGGGGTGGCGTGGGCCAGGCCGTCCGGTCCGCCGGCGAGTTCGGGTACGGCTATCCGCCGCTCGGAGAGCAGCGAGACGAGGGCGTCCTGCACCTCGGGCAGGCAGCGGGTGACCTCCTCGACCCGGCCGATCGCTCCCCGGGACATGGCGGTGAGGACCGGCGAGGGGACCAGGGCGGCCGGGCTGGGGCCGCCCGCCAGCAGCTGGGCGTAGTTCCAGCCGTACTTCAGCTGGTCCTCGGTGGTGCCGGCGGTGCCCTGGACGACGAGCCCGCTGGTGCCGCAGACGGCGGCGGCCAGCAGTTCGGAGAGCATCGACTTGGCGGTTCCGGGTTCGCCGACCAGCAGCAGTGCCCGCTCCCCGGCGAGGGTGACCACGCACCGCTCGACCAGGGCGCGGTCCCCCACGAACTTCCCGTCGATGACCAGCCGCCGGGGTGTCCCCGCCGCGGCGCGGGCGTCGTCGGGCAGGGTCAGCGCCGCGCCGTGGGAGCCCATGACGAAGGTGACGACGGAGCGCGGGGTGAGCCGCCAGCCCGGCGGGCGGGGGCCGGAGTCGTGGGCGGCGAGGAAGGCCAGCTCGGTGGCGTGGAGATCCTCGGGCGGGACGATCTGCCGGACGGGGCGCGAGGCGTCCTGCCCGGACGCGGTGCCGCCCCCTGCGGGTGCGGTGCCGTCCTCTTCGGGTGCGGCGGCGGTGGCGGTCATCGGCGGGCCTTCCGGGTGGTGCGGGTCTTCAGTTCCTCGAACGCCGGGCCGTCGCCGGAGCGCAGCCGTCGCCAGGCGAGGGCGAACAGCTCGGGCACGGACAGGTAGGGGTGGGCGCGGTGGGAGACGGAGAGCGGGTAGAGCGTCTCCTTCCAGGTCTCGACCGGCAGTGCGGGGGACTTGAGGTCGAGCCAGCCGCCGGGCAGGAAGAGACCCCGGCCGGCACGGGCGCGCTTGGCCTCCACGACCAGCTCCGTCCCGGCCAGCTCCGCCCGTGCCCGCTTGGCCCGCGCGGGCTTCCACCCGGTCCACCGCACGCAGTTGCGGTCGGTGGGGTCGGGCAGGGCGAGGAGCTGGAGGTAGAGGGTGGCGGCGTCCTCGCCGAGGTCGAGGGCGGCGACGGCCTCCGCGACCAGCTCCGGCACGCTGTGCGAGGGGTCCTGCGCGTGGCCGGGCGGCCCGTCGGCGGCGAGCGCCCGCGCGAACTCCTCGTCGTGGAGGGTGCGCAGGGCGCCCATGCTGTGGGTCCGTCCGCCGACCAGCCCCTCGATGATGCCGTGGGCCGGGTCCTGCGGGCCGGTCAGGCCGGCGGGCCGCACCAGCACGGCCTCGGTGTCTCCGTACGCCGGGCGGAGCGCGAACGCCTCGCCGACCGGGGTGGTGCCGTCGCTGTCGGCGCCGCCGGTCGCGGGCAGTCCGTAGGCGGCGCGCAGCTGCGGGGCGGTCGGTTTGCCGGCCTCGGTCCAGTTGATGCCGAGGTCGAGCAGGAGGCCCGGGTCGGAGAGACGGCGGCGCAGCGCGGCCAGCCCTTCGGGGAGCCGTGCCCGCAGCGGATCGCCGTAGGGCAGGTGGTAGGCGAGCGAGGCCAGTGCCTCGGTCGCCTGTGCCAGCCTGCGGCCGCCGGGGAGGGCGGCCGGGTCCTCGGCGACGAGCCGCCCGTCGGCGTCGGTCCGCTGGACGGTGGTGCGCGCGAGCCACGGTGTCCGGGAGGGGTTGAGGACCGGGTCGGGATCGCCGGTTATCAGCCCGAGCAACGCGAGTTCCTCGGGTACGCGGACGTGCCCGCCGAGCAGTTCGGCCCAACGGCCGGAGGCCGCGGCTGTGTCCGGGCCGGTGGTCCACAGCTGGGCCGGGTCCTCGGGGAGCAGCGCCGCCAGCAGTGCGGAGGTCCGCTGTTCGCCGAGCGCGGCGAGCCGGGCCTGACCGACCTTCCACTGCTGGCTCTTGAGTCCGGTCAGGGAGAGGACGGCGGCGTGCGGGTTGTCCGGCTGGGCGGCGAGCAGCAGCGCCGCCTCGACGGGGCCCAGCGCCCCGCCGGCGACGGCCGCAGCGAGGGCGGCGGGAGCGTCCTGGTTCCAGGGCGCGGGTCCCTTGTCGGCGATCAGCCTGGCCACCGGGTCCAGCCGCTCCCCCGTCCAGGGCTCGGCGAAGGGCGCCTCGGAGTCGAGGGAGAAGCCGGCGACCGCGCCGAACCGCCCGGTGGGGTCGTGGTCCAGGGCGTCCCAGCGGATCCGGTCGGAGCCGTAGGGGACCCTGCCGTGGAAGATGACCACGGTGCGGTCGCCGTGCCGCAGGACCTGCCCGGCGCGTTCCTGGCGGTGGTGCTCGAAGACCTTCTCGCTCAGGGTGATCCGGCGCGTCACCCCGGCGGCACGGGCCAGCGGTCCCTCCGTGATCGCGGTGAAGAGCAGCAGCAGCGCCGCGCGGTGCTCCTCGGGCACGGTGGGTGAGGCGGCGCGGTAGGCCAGTGCGCGCAGCCGTTCCAACAGCGGTGTCCAGTGCAGGGCCGAGGTCGGGATGACGTGGTCCTCGGTGGTCCACCCGTCGCTGAGGGCGGGCAGCGCCTGCGCACGGGGCAGCGGCCTGCCGTACGCGGGCTTGCCGGAGAGCACGTGGTTGACGGAGCGGATCTGGCGCAGCGCGGTCCACTGGCCGCTGCCGGCCCACCTGGCGATGTCCTCGCCGACGCGGTGCACGGCGTGGCGCAGGGTGCCGTCGTCGCCGTGTTCCGGCTGGTGGTCCGCGAACATCTCCCGGCGGCGGGGGGTCTGGGGTGCGGTGGTGGTGGGAGGCGCGGTGAACTCGTTCGCGGTCTCGGCGTGCTGGAGAGCGGTGAAGACGAGGGAGAGGATGCCGGTGAGCAGCCCGGGGTCGGTCACGGCGGGCAGCTCGGCGGCGACCGCGGCCAGCAGCGATCGCTCCAGCGTGCGGCGGGCCTCGGCCGCTTGCGGCGACTGGGCCTCGCTCTCTTCGTCGTGCCCCTCGTCCTGGTCGCCGCCGGAAGCCTCGGTGGCGGCGGCGTAGTCGGCGATGGCGGCGGCGGAGGTCTTCAGCAGCGCCGCCATCTGGGCGTCGGTGACCTCCCGCAGGGCACGGGAGGCGGCCTCCTCCCGGGGCCGCAGGGCGTGCCAGAAGGCCAGCGGCGGCACCAGGGGGGTGCCGGCCGCGAAGTCGCCGCCGCGCTGGTTCGGGGTGACGTGGCCGAGCGCACCGGTGGGGCTGGTGTCGTCCGGGGCGTGCAGGCTGACGCGGGACATCCGCCAGGCGGCGACGGGAGCGGCTCCACCGGGCAGGGTGAGCGCGCCGAGGGGGAAGCCGGGGCGGCGGGTGCCGTCCCCGTCGAGGGTGACCGTGCGGCCGTCCGGGGTACCGGCGGTGTGTTCACCGGTGGACGCGGCGGTGCGGACCCAGCGGCCCAGCACGGATCCGTCGGTACCGAACGGGCTCTGCTCCAAACCTGGTTGCAGCGGCAGCACCTGGCACGCGTCGTGGTCGAGGGCCGCTTCGTCGGTGACACCGGCCCGCAGGAGCGCCGGGAGTGAGGCGCGGCCGTGCGCGCCGGTGGCCGGGTCGTACTCCAGCCACACCTGTTTGCGGCCCTGCCTGCCCTGACGCCAGTAGGTGGTGCCGTCACCGATGATCGGGCGGTTCGGCGGCAGGGTGGTGTCGCCGACGTGCAGGGTGCGGCCGCCGGTCGCCCGGCCGCCGCCGGGCAGCGGCAGGGAGACCGTGCCGGTGTTGCCCGAGGACCAGCGGGGAACGGCCTCGCCTGCCGGGGTGAAGACCTCGGTGGGACGGTTGGACCAGTAGGCGTGGACGGTGGAGTCCTGCCACCACAGCACCATCAGTTCACCGTCGACGTACCGGAAGTGGGGCGCGTGGTGGCGGTTCTGGGCAGCGACCGCCGGTATCCGCATGTCGTGTTCGAGGAGGATGCCGTCGGGGCCGACGACCAGTGCCTTCTCGCCGCGGGCCAGGATCAGGGCGGGCCATGCCTCGCTGACGATCACGCCGCCCCGCCCGCGCCGGGTGTCGGCGCTGGTCTCGCTGTCGAGGCGGTCGAGGGCCTCCTCCAGTGCGGGCCAGCCGAGTTCGTCGAGGATTCCGGTGCGCAGCGTGCGGGCCAGCAGGGGCGCCGTGGAGTGCGCCGCGACCCGGGTGATCGCCGCCGGGTTGGTGGTGACGGCGACCGGCCGGAAGGGGCGGAGCCGGGCCAGCGCGTCGTGGGCACCGGGCAGGCCGGCGGCCGCGAGGTACTGGTCGGCGGCCTCGTCCAGCCAGTCGTGCAGGACCCGGCCGGTGACGGGGTGGGCGGCGAGACGCTCCAGGGTCTGGCCGCTGGGGCGCTGGCGGCCCAGCGCGCCGACGGCCCGGTGCAGCATCGGCAGCAGCCGCGGGTCGACGGCGAGCGCGGTGAGGTCGCGGCGGTCGGGGCTCTCCTCGCGCAACCAGTGCTCAAGGGGGAGGTGCACCTCGGTGCCGGCCGGCGGGAGGGCGAGCGGCACGCGTTCGGCGACGCACAGGTCGAGCAGGTCGAGGTCGGCGGTCTGGCGCCAGCGGCCGGAGACGATGTCGACGGGGCGGTCCAGGCGCCGCAGCCGGGGCGCCATCCGGCGGACGAGGTCGAGAGTGGCGGGCGAACGGTGCGACCCGGAGCCGCCGCGTTTGCGGTGGGCGGCCCAGCGGGAGAGCCAGGTCGCGGGGCAGACGGCGTCCTGCGCGCCGGGGCCCCCGGCGGGCTCGTCGTCGGCCGGCGCGTCGTCGATGAGCAGCGCCGTGGCTCCGGTCGCGGCGAGCAGCTCCAGCCAGTACGTGTCGGCGGCGGCCACGCTGCCGAGTTCGGTCGGCATGATCTCCAGCAGCCGGGCGCGGACGGACGGTTCACGTCCGGCCAGGCTCACCAGTCGGTCGCGGTAGGCCGTCCAGAACGAGGCGGGCGCCCGCACCACGGCCGGCGAGGCCACGAGGTCGGCGAGGAAGGACTCCTCCTCCGCCTGCCGGTCCAGACCGGCCGCCTTGATCAGGCCGCGGGAGTCCTGGGGCAGCGAGGCGTACGGGGGCAGGCCGGCGGCGCAGCGTTCGACGGCGAGCTGCCGGTACTGGCGCCACGCGTCGGCCGGGTCGAGCCGCCGCGAGAGGTCACGCACGTACTCCTTGAGGGACTTGACCGTGAGGGCTCCGGCGAAGGCGAACTCCAGGAAGACCGCGCGCTGCCGGTCCTCGTCGATCGCCAGGCCGTGGACACGCTCGGCCTCGCGGGCCTTGCCGAAGAACGTCGCGGCGTAGCCGGTGTTCTCGTGGCGGAGGTAGATCCGGGCGGCCTGCTCGTGGAAGGTGGGGAGGAAGTGCGGCACGGCACGGCCCAGCCGGGCCGCCAGCTCCTCGAAGCCCTCCTTGGCGGCGCCGGCCCGGGATTTCGCCTGCCGGGCGAGGCGTTCGATGTCCTTGACCAGGGCCAGGGCGTGGTGGCCGTTGGCCGGGTCGTTGACCAGGGCCCAGGCGGGGAAGCCGAGCGTCTCGCGGCGGACCTGGCCCACGGCCGGTGCCTCGCCCCGGCGTTCCAGGCCGAGGAACTCCAGCGCGAGGTCCTCGGCGTCGCCGAGGGTCCCGGGAACGAGGCGGACCACGCACCGGTCCCCCAGCGCGGGGTGGGTGTAGGTGCGGGCGGTCAGGACGTCGGCGTCCTCCCGCTCGGTGCTGCCCGACGGCAGGACCGCGCCGGCGTCCAGCATCAGCGCGGCGGTGGTGGCGTCGTACCCGGTCATGCTGCCTGCTCCTCGTTCTCGGTGTCGCGTCCCGCGTGGAGCGCGGCGGCCATCCGCATGCCCTCTGACCAGGCGACCGGCCCGATGTCTCCGGCCCGCAGGGTGCGGCCGGCCGCGTTCGCCCAGCCGAGGGCGCCGGTCTCGGTCTCGCCGTAGCCTTCGTAGTCGCCGATCCACACCCGCGCTTCGAGGGTGCGGCCGTCCTCGACCACGGGGCAGACCGCGTAACCGCCGCGGACCCGGTAGCCGAGCTGGACCGTGCGGCCCTGGAGGAAGCGCAGTTCCTTGTAGACGCCGCCGGCGTACTCCTCGACGGCCGTGGTCGCCGGGTCGAGACCCGCGGGCCGGTACCAGACCTCGCGGAAGAGCTGTCCGGCGCGCTGGTCGACGCCGAGTTCGACGGCGAACTCGCGCAGCTCCGCCAGTTCTTCCAGCAGCACGGGGTGCGGGACGCGGACCATCGGGGGCGCGATGCGCACCGTGTCGCCGTCCAGGTCGACCAGTCCGAGGCCACGCTCCGGATCGGCGTCGCGCAGGAATCCGGCCACGGCGCCGTCCTCACCGGTGACGACGAGGTCGCGCAGCACGGCCTGCCAGGCCGGGTCGGGCCAGACCCGGCCGAGCGCGGCGAGCGGCACCGGGAGCGATCTCACCATCCACCGCTCGACGTCGGCGAGGCAGTCGCGCTGGTGCCGCTCCAGCCACTCGGCGAGCTGCTTGAGGCCGACCACCGCCGGGTGGTCGCCGAGTTTCGACGGCACGCTCTTCAGGCGCCTGCCCGACGCGTTGCGGCAGACCACCTTTCCCGCTTCGAGAGCGACCTCGTAGTCGCCCGCTTCGACCCACCCCATTGCGCGCCTCCCACGGCATGCCGACAACTGACGCATGGCCGAAAACAGTTGCCTCGGTCACACGCTCCGTACGCTACGACGCACCACTGACACGCGGTCCCCCGGGCCGACGATCGCGGGCGGGGTCCGGCGGCCCCGCCGGGCCATCGGCCGCCGTGTGCGGCGGGCGGCGTGCGGTGGGCCGCGCGACGCGCGGTGCGGCGCGGTGACTTCCAGGACGCGGAAACGAGCGCCGCGGTTCGCATGTGTTGTGCGCGGGGGGCGCGGACGGCGCAGGAGCGCGGGGCGCACGCGGCGGGCGGCCGACCGTCTCACGGTCGGCCGCCCGGGCCCACGTCGAACGCGCCTCTCACCCGAGGCGCGCGGTCTCTACTCCGCGGCGCGCTCCCCCGCACGGGAGCGCGCCCGGTTGGCGGCGCGGCGGGCCTCCTTCGCCAGGGTGCGGTCCGGGTGGAGGCGGCCGACGGCCTCCAGCACGTCCGCGGTGGCCGGGTGGTCGACCTGCCAGGCGTGCTCGAAGAAGCCGCTGTGCTGGTCGGAGAGGCCGCTGACCAGTTCCTGGAGTCCTGACTGGTCGGCGTCGTCCAGCTGGGCCGCGAGGGTGTCGACGGTGAGCCAGAAGACCAGCTCCTCCGAGGGCGGCGGCACATCGGCCGCGCCGCGCTCGGTCAGCCAGACGCGGGACAGTCCGCCCAGCTCGGGGTCGTCCAGCACCTCACGCAGGGCGGGCTCGGCGTCGGCGCCGACGAACGACAGGGCGAGCTGGCAGGTGAGGCGTCGACCGGGTGCCAGCGGGTCCTCGCCACGGGCGGCGGCGAGCAGTTCACGCGTGGCGGCCAGGGGCTCGCGTGCGGCGAGCCACTGCTGCACCTCGGCGTGGGCGGCCGCCTCGGGCAGATCGGCGAGGGCGAGCAGCAGCACCTCGGCCTTCTCCTCGGAGAGGTCGCCGACGACCGGTACCTCCAGCCCGGCACCGAGCATGCGCTGCCGAACGCCGTGCAGGCCGAGCGGGGTCAGCCGGACCTGCCCGTATCGGGTGAGGTCCTCCTCGTCGTCGGGCAGCGGCGGCGACTCGGCCTCACCGTCGGCGATGTCGGTGACGTCGGTGACGAGGGTGTCGTCGACCGGGTCGTACTCCAGGAGGCCGGTGGCGACCAGGATGCGGAACTGCTCGTCCAGCCGCATCATCACCGACGACACCTCCTCCAGCACCTCGTCGGTGGGCTCCCCCATGTCGTCGGGGACGACCATGGAGGCGGCGACGACGGGGAGGGGCACCATGGCCCCGGCGGCGACGTCCTCGTCCGTGGCGGTCAGCAGGTAGAGGTTGCCGAGGGCGGAGTCCAGGAACTCGCCCTCCTCCTCGGGGTCCCAGTCGAGGGAGTCGAGGTCGATGGCGTCGGGGTCGATCTCGCCGGAGGCGTCGATCACGCCTTCCATGCCGCCGAGCAGGGACTCGAAGCTGGGCGTCGCGGCGTCGGCCAGGACGGCGTCGAGGCCACCCGCCCAGATCTCCAGGATGTCGGAGGGGCCGCCGGTGGTGAGCAGCGTCAGCTCCTCGCCCGGGGTGGCGCTGCCGACGGTGGCCTCGTCGGCGCCGTCCGCGGCCGGGGCGTCGTCGGACTCGTCGATCTCGACCAGTCCCGTGTCGACGGCGAAGCACCACGCCTCGGCGGCGGAGGCGGCGCCGTCCTCGTCGGCCTCCAGCTCCAGGTGGGTCACGGCGCGCGCCAGGTCGGCGTCGAGGAGTTCTCCCCCGGCGCCGACCGGGACTCCCGCCTCGGCCCAGCGGGCGAGGCGGGCGGCCCGGGCCAGCAGCGGGGAGGCGAGGGCGTCCCGGGCCAGTTCGGCTTCGGCGGGCAGCCGCACGGGCGGCAGGGTGGGACGGTCGGCACCGGACATCGTGCGGGGCTCCTAGGTCAACGCTGGCTGTGGCCGGACACCACCCTAATCGGGATTTGTCCCCGGCAGTGCGCACGCCCCGGGCCCCGCCGCCCGGTGGCGCCCGGCGGGCGTGCGGCCCCGCCGGGCGCCGGTGGCGGCGGGGCCGAAACCGGGCCGCCGGCGGACCGACGGCGCGTCAGTTGTGGCTGTGCAGCGCGGCGTTGAGCCCACCCCAGGAGCCGCTGCGCTGCAGCGCCTCGACGGTGCCGGTGGTGGAGTTCCGGCGGTAGAGGAGGTTGCTCGCGCCGGACAGCTCGACGGCCTTCACCGTCTCGCCGTCGGGCAGCGTCACCCGGGTGCCGGCGGTGACGTACAGCCCGGCCTCGACGACGCAGTCGTCACCCAGGGAGATGCCGATACCGGCCTCCGCGCCGAGCAGGCAGCGCTCGCCGAGCGAGATGGTCTGCTTGCCGCCACCGGAGAGGGTGCCCATGATCGAGGCACCGCCGCCGATGTCGGAGCCGTCGCCGACGACGACGCCCGCGCTGATGCGGCCCTCGACCATCGAGGTGCCGAGCGTGCCGGCGTTGAAGTTGACGAAGCCCTCGTGCATCACGGTGGTTCCGGCGGCGAGGTGGGCCCCGAGCCGGACACGGTCGGCGTCGGCGATCCGGACCCCGGCGGGCACGACGTAGTCGGTCATCCGGGGGAACTTGTCGACGCTGGTCACCGCGAGGTGGGCGCCGGTGGCACGGGCGGCGAGCCGGACCTGCTCCACGCGGTCGGCGGGGACCGGGCCGAGCGAGGTCCACGCGACATTGGCGAGCAGGCCGAAGACGCCGTCGAGGTTGGCGCCGTGCGGGGCGACGAGCCGGTGGCTGAGCAGGTGCAGGCGCAGGTAGCCGTCGTGGGCGTCCGCCGGCTTCTCCGCGAGGGAGGAGATGACGGTGCGCACCGCGACGATCTCCACACCGCGGACCGGGTCGGGCCCGAGGATCTGGCCGACGCTCTCGCCGAGTTGCTCGGCGGCGTGCACCGGGTTGAGCCGCTCGGTGCCGGAGGGGCCGGGTTCGGCGACGAGTTCGGGGGACGGGAACCAGGTGTCGAGGACGGTGCCGTCGGCGGCGAGAGTGGCGAGACCGGTCGCGACGGCGCCGGAGGCGGTGTGAGGTGCGGTCATGCCCACACGCTAACGGGCGGGCGGCGGACCGGGCGAACCGGTCCGCCGGGCGGACCGGGCGCGTCGTGCGCCCGGCCCGCCAGGCCGGTGGCCGGGTGGCCGGGTGTCCGGGTGTCCGGTGTTCAGCGGCCGGTGGCCGGCGGCCGGCGGCCGACCACGAGCCTCACCCCAGCAGCGGGCGCAGCCCGGCCAGGTTCTCCTCGGTCGTCCTCCACAGCAGCCGCTGCCGGTCGTGCACGTCCGCGACGGTGGCCTCGTGCCGTTCCAGCAGGGCTCCGGCGCGCTCGGTCAGCAGCTCCCCGAGGTGCCGCTCGTGCACGGAGACACCCCAGTCGGGGCGGTCGATGTCGCGCAGGAAGTAGCCGAGCTTGGGGTGGGAGATCAGCGACACGATGGGCGTGCCGACGCCGAAGGGGATCATCCCGGCGTGTCCCCGGGCTCCGATGACCAGGCGGGTCCGGGCGTACTCGCTGAGGATGCGGTCGGTGGACCAGTCGTACATCGGCAGCACCGGCAGGGTGATGCCGTGCTCGCGGCGCAGGTCGGTGACGAAGGTGTCGTCGGTGACGGCGTGCGCGGCGTAGCGGACCTCGGCGTGCTCCCCCAGCCTGCGGACGGCGTGCGCGAGCTGGGCCAGGACGTGGCCGTAGTCGTGGCCGAAGCGCAGTCCGGCCCGGTCGAAGGCGATGTTGAGCAGCACCGTGTCGTCGCGTTCGGCGGGGTCGCGCCATCCGGGCACCAGTTGGCGGGCGACGGTGGTGGGGCAGGGCTGGTGGACGACCTTGGCGCGCAGTTCGGGCGGCAGCAGGTCGCGGACCCGTTCGACCGAGCCGTGGTTGCGCAGGCCGAAGAAGGCGGCCTTCTCGACCAGGGTGCGCAGGCTGCGGGTGAACCGTTCGCGGGCGTAGCCCTGGCCCTCGAAGGTGTTGTAGCCGACGGCGAAGACGGCGACGGGGACCTCGACGCGGCGGATCGCCTCGTCGGTGACGTTCCACTGCCAGGCGCTGTTGCCGTTGGGCGAGGTGTCGGGGATGAACAGTCCGCCGCCGCCGATGACCAGGCCGCGCTGGCTGTTGATCCGTTCCAGGGCGGCGTCGTCGACGTGCCGGTGGACGTGCTCGCTGTGCCAGGCGCCGGGGCCGATGTCGTCGCCGAAGCAGCGGCGCACGGCCTCGGGGAGCACCTTGTCTCCGGCGTTGCCCTGACCGTCCATGTAGAAGGCGACGTGGGCGAGCCTGCCGCCGCGCGTGCCTCCGGGGTCGCTGCGGCCGTTGAGTCCGGCGGGCGGCGCCTGTTCGGGGCGGCCGCCGCCGCTGACGGGGGCGGTGCGGCGGTGGAGGATGCCGCACATCCGGTCGGTGGGATCGGCGGTCAGGCCGGCCAGCGCGTGGCGGGCGGCGCCCTCGTCGTCGTGGAGTATCCAGCGCAGCTGGGCGAGGCGGGCGTGGGCGCGGGGCGCGGTCGCCGGGTGGGCGGAGGCCAGCAGCAGGTGGGTCTCGGCGTCCTGGTAGCGGGAGCAGGCCATCAGCGCGTTGCCGAGGAGGGCATGGGTGCGGGCGCGGCCGGCGGGGATGTGGCGAGGGCCGAGGACGTCGGCGGCCTCCTGGTAGCCGCCCAGCTCCATCAGTGCCTCGGCGAGCTGGTGCGCGATGTCGAGACCGGCTCCGGCGCGGACCGCCTGCCGACCGAAGTGCCGTACCAGCTCGGGGTGTTTGCGTCCGGGGAGGGCGAAGAACGCCTCGCGCACCCCGGCGTCGTCCAGGTCGTAGCGGTGCCACGCCTCCTCGGCCGGGCCGTAACCGGTCTCACCGCCCTGCCAGGGCTTGTGGCGTCCGGTGTAGTGCAGGACGGCCACGTCCTCGGGGACGGGGCGGTTTCCGGCGAGGCGGCGTTTGACGTAGTTGTAGCGGGCGTCGACGCGGACGAAGTCCCCGGCGAGCAGGGCGTTGAGGATGCCCTGGTCGTGCTTGTCCAGTTCGTAGGCGCCGCTGAGCCCGGTCTCGTCGATGCGGGCGCAGAAGGCGTCGGTGAGGAACTCCTTCTGGATGACGAGGAGTCCGCTGTTGAGCTTGTCCTCTCCGTGGAAGAACTGGGCGACGGCGCCGAGCCCTTCGCGCATCCGCAGCAGTTCGTCGAGCCGGTCCAGCACCACCATGTCGGTGTCGAGGGTGATGACGGTGTCGTAGTCCCGGACGGTGAAGACGTCCAGGATGAAGTACGCCTTGCGCACGAGGTAGTTGTGCGGGTCACCCTTGACGAACCCCGCGTAGTGCTCGTGGCGGACGGGGCGCAGCACGACGCGGGGGTGCAGGGCCCGTATGCGGGCCACGGACTCGGGCCGCAGGTCGTCGTGGAGGACGACGAAGTCCTCGCAGAGTTCGGGGTTGGTGAGGGCGAGGCTGCGCAGCAGGGTGAGGAAGCCCGGCAGGTAGTTCTCGTCGACGTAGGAGGCGAACGCGATCCGGCGCTTGAGCGGCTGTGCCGCGGGGCGCGCGGAGTTCGGGTCGGTGCTGTCCGGCACGGCGCCTCCCGGCACGGCGGCACGGGTCGTGGCCGGGCTCGGCGTGGTGGTGCTCATCGGAGGGCGGTCCTCATCTCGTCGGTGTGCCGGGCGCGGGCCATGACCCAGTCGCGTTCGCGCTGGTAGCCGTGGACGGAGGTGATGGGCAGCTTCATCGCGCCGGGCAGCCGGTAGGCGCCGGAGGCGTAGAAGTCGAAGCCGATCAGGTCGATGCGGGTGCTGACGTCGAGGAAGTCCAGCAGCCAGAGCATGTTGAAGCCGCTGGTGGGGATGGTCGGCCACTCCTCCTCGGTGAGCCGTCCGATCTCGCGGACCGGCCAGCGCAGCGAGCGGTCGCCGACATGGCGCTGCGCGCCGGGGACCAGGCGGCGCCGGACGCTGTGCTGCCAGGCGCTCGCCCGTCCGCCGAAGACGAGCCGGGTGGTGACGGGCACGTCCCAGTTGAAGTTGTGCTTGTGGATGGTGGCGTGGATGTCGGTGCGGCTGCCGGTGGCGGGCGGGTCGATCCGGAAGGAGTTGAAGCGGACGACGAGGTCGTAGTCGTCGATCCGGGTGCCCATCGAACCCTCCGCGACGCGACGGGAGTTGGCGACCAGGCAGATGGAACGCCCCGCCAGCTGGTTGCGCAGGTCGCTGAGGCCGATGACGCGGGCGCCGCCGAGCAGCGGCGCGGGGGCGGGTTCGCGGTCGGCGAGCCGGCGGTGTTCGGCCCACGCGGCCAGCAGCCTGAGCGGCGGGGGGCCGCCGGCGGGCGGGTGTTCGGTGAGCAGGTCGACGATCTCGGTGAGCGCGTCGCCGAGTTCACCGAAGGGGCGGCGTTCGTCCGTCATCACGATCAGGGCGGCGGTCATCCGTTCCGCCGCGGCGGCCGGCTCGCCCGCCTCGCGCAGGGCGAGTCCCTCGGCCCACAGGTCGCTGCGCCCGGCCCCGGCGGCGCGGGCGGGGGCGGTGGGGTGGAGTTCGCGGAGCAGGTCCAGGCACTCCCCCAGCCGGTCCCGGCTGGCGCGCAGGCCGTCGATGCGGGCTCCGGTGCCGTGGTCGTCGGCCGAGCACAGCGCGAGGTACTTCTCCAGCGCGCGCACCGCCTCGGCGTCCTCCCCCAGCGACTCCAGGACGCGGGCGCGCAGCCGCCATCCGGCGCGGGAGCCGGCGCGCACCCCCAGCAGGGTGTCGGTGACGCGGAGCGCCAGCCGTCGCAGGTCGTCGGTGCCGACGGCGGCCGCGGCGCGGCCGGTCTGGAGGAGCGCCTCGAAGAGTTCGGGGTGGGCGGCGGCCCAGCGTCCGTCGGGGCCCAGCAGTTCCGCGGCCTGCTTCGGGGAGGCGGCGGCCTCGGCGTAGGCGGTCAGCAGCGTGCTCACCGCCTCGGCGAAGCGGGCGCGGGCGGGGTCGGGGTTGCCGCTCTGCTGCCCGCCGGCAATGGCACAGTCGCGGACGCGGCGTGCCAGTTCGGGTGTGGCGGTCTCCTCCGCGTCGGCGGTGGCGGTCCTGTCGGCCTCCGTCTGGCGTCGCGCCGGTTTTCCGATTCTCAGCTGCACCCGTCAGTCTCCTCCCCATGCGCCGCAGATCCGGCGTCGGCACGGGCACGGTAGGCAGCCGCCGTGACCGCGTTCGGTGCGCGGGGTGTACGGGGGGTGAACGGCGCCGCACGAAGAGCATGAAGCCGACGTTGCGGCCGCCCGACGGCCCGGCTGCCGGGCCCCGCACGCCGGGCGTACGGGGACGGTCCCCCGCACCGGCATGGGACCGGGACGGGGGCCGGACACGGCGCCACCAACCCTCTGACTAGAGTCAGAGGATGGACAGTGCACAGATCGACGGGGTGCGGCGGTTCAACCGCACCGTCACCGAGCGCGTGGGCGTGCTCCACGATCGCTACCTCGGCCGTGACCGGCCCATCGGCCAGGCCCGGCTGCTGTGGGAGATCGGCGACTCCGGGCAGGACGTCCGGCGGCTGCGCGAGCGGCTCGGTCTCGACTCCGGCTACGTCAGCAGGCTGCTGCGCTCCCTGGAGTCCGACGGTCTGGTCACGGTGGAGCCGGGGCGGCGGGACCGCCGGATCCGCGCCGTCACCCTTACCGAGGCGGGCCGCACGGAGCTGGCGACGCTGGACCGCCGGAGCGACGAGCTGGCCGGCTCACTGCTGGTGCCTCTCAACGACGGCCAGCGGGCCCGGCTGGTCTCCGCCATGGCGGAGGTGGACCGGCTGCTGACCGCAGCCACCGTGACGCTGGACGACATCGACCCGGAATCCACGGACGCCCGGGACTGCCTGCGGTCCTACTTCACCGAGATGGAGGCGGTGCTGCCCACCGGGTTCGACCCGGAACGGAGCCTGCTGCCCGACGCGGGCGAACTCCGCCCACCCCGCGGCCTGTTCCTGGTGGCACGCAGCCACGGTGAGGCCGTGGGCTGCGCCGGGCTGAAACTGCCGCGCGACGCTCCCGCCGAGATCAAGCGGATGTGGGTCTCGCCCCAGGCGCGGGGCCTCGGCCTGGGCCGCCGGCTGCTGACCGAACTGGAACTGCGAGCCGCCGGGCAGGGGCGGACCCTGCTGCGACTGGACACCCACCACACACTGGAGGCGGCCGTCTCGCTGTACCGGGCGTGCGGCTTCCGCGAGGTGCCGGCCTTCAACGACGAGGGTTACGCGGACCACTGGTTCGAGAAACGGATCACCGCCACCGGATGACCGCTCCGCGCCCCACGGCGCGCACGCCGACCCGTCGCACCACCGCCGAAAACGCACATCGCCCGCCGCCTCCGGCCCGCGCGGAGCGGGAGGAGGCGACGGGCGAGGCGCGTGCGGGCGATCACCGGCCAGGGGCCGGGCCGGACGCTTGATCAGACGTTGAAGCCGAGCGCGCGCAGCTGCTCGCGCCCCTCGTCGGTGATCTTGTCCGGGCCCCACGGGGGCATCCAGACCCAGTTGATCTTCAGTTCCTTGACCAGGCCCTCGGTGGCCGACTTGGCCTGGTCCTCGATGACGTCGGTCAGCGGGCAGGCCGCCGAGGTCAGCGTCATGTCGAGCGTCGCCGTGTTGTCGTCGTCGACGTGCACGCCGTAGATGAGGCCGAGGTTGACCACGTCGATGCCCAGTTCGGGGTCGACGACGTCGTACAGCGCCTCGCGGACCTCCTCCTCGGAGGCGGGCTTGGCAGTGATGTCGGTCATGAGGTCTTCTCCTCCAGTGCCTGGCCGGTGGCGTCCTTCCATGCCATCCAGCTCAGCAGCGCGCATTTCACGCGGGCCGGGTACTTGGACACGCCGGCGAACGCCACGGCGTCCTCCAGCAGTTCCTCCATGGCGTCGTCCGGGGTCAGCTGCCCCTTGGACTGCATCAGTTCCAGGAACGACTCCTGGACGCGGCGGGCCTCGTCGAGGTCCTTGCCGACCAGCAGTTCGTTCAGGACCGACGCGCTGGCCTGGCTGATCGAACAGCCCTGCCCCTCGTAACTGACGTCGGCGACCGTGTCGCCGTCCAGCCGCACCCGCAGCGTGATCTCGTCGCCGCAGGTGGGGTTCACATGGTGCACCTCGGCGTCGCCCTCCCGCAGGCCACGCCCGTGGGGGTGCTTGTAGTGGTCCAGGATCACGTCCTGGTACATGGAGTCCAGCTTCACGTCGCTACCCGCATCCTCACCCGAAGAAGTTCCGAACGTGCTCCAGCCCGTCGGCCAGGGCGTCGACCTCGGCCGGGGTGGAGTACAGATAGAACGACGCACGCGTGGTCGCCGGAATTCCGTACCGCAGGCAGACCGGGCGGGCGCAGTGGTGGCCCACCCGGACCGCGATGCCGAGTTCGTCCAGCACCTGCCCCACGTCGTGGGGATGGATGTCGCCGAGCGCGAACGAGATCGCCGCGCCCCGGTCCTCGGCCGTCGGCGGGCCGATGATCCGCAGCCCGGGGATGTCCTTCAGCCGGGACAGCGCGTACTCGGTGATCGCGTGCTCGTGCGCGGCGATCTTCTCCATGCCGATGGCGGAGAGGTAGTCCACCGCCGCGCCCAGCCCGACCGCCTGCGCGATCGGCGGGGTGCCGGCCTCGAACTTGTGCGGTGCCGGTGCGTAGGTGGAGGAACTCATCGAGACGGTCTCGATCATCTCGCCGCCGCCGAGGAACGGCGGCAGGTCCTCCAGCAGCTCCTGCCGCCCCCACAGCACGCCGATGCCGGTGGGCCCGCACATCTTGTGTCCGGTGAAGGCGACGAAGTCGGCCTGGAGCGCCTGGACGTCCAGCACCATGTGCGGCGCCGCCTGCGAGGCGTCGATCAGCACCAGCGCGCCGACCTCCTGGGCGCGCCGGACGATCGCCTCGACCGGGTTGTGGGTGCCCAGGATGTTGGAGACCAGCGTGAACGACACGATCTTGGTGCGCTCGGTGATGATCTCGTCGATCGCCGAGAGGTCCAGCCGGCCGTCGTCGGTGAGACCGAACCACTTCAGCTTCGCGCCGGTGCGCTGCGCCAGCAGCTGCCACGGGACGATGTTGGAGTGGTGCTCCATCTCGGTGATGACGATCTCGGTCTGGTCGTCGACCCGGTAGGGCTCGTCGGCCCAGCCGAGCATGTTGGCGACCAGGTTCAGCGACTCCGAGGCGTTCTTGGTGAAGATCACCTCGTCGCGGCTGGGCGCGTTGACGAACGCCGCGACCTTGTCGCGGGCGCCCTCGTAGAGCGCGGTGGCCTCCTCGGCGAGCACGTGCACGCCGCGGTGGACGTTGGCGTTGTGGCGCTCGTAGTAGCCGCTGAGCGCGTCGAGCACCTGGCGCGGCTTCTGCGAGGTCGCCGCGTTGTCCAGGTACACCAGCCGTTTGCCGTCGTGGATCTCCCGGTCGAGGACCGGGAAGTCCTTGCGGATCGCCTCCGTGTCCAGGAGGCCCGGGAGCACAGGGCGCGGGGTGGTCATGACGATGCGCCGCCCTTCACGTACTGCTCGTAGCCTTCGGCCTCCAGCTTGTCGGCCAGCTCGGCGCCGCCCGACTCCACGATCCGGCCCTTGGCGAACACGTGCACGTGGTCGGGCTTGATGTAGCGGAGGATGCGGGTGTAGTGGGTGATCAGCAGGGTGCCGGTGTCGCCGCCGGAGCGGACCCGGTTGACGCCCTCGGAGACCACGCGCAGCGCGTCGATGTCGAGGCCGGAGTCGGTCTCGTCGAGGATCGCGATCTTCGGCTTCAGCAGCTCCAGCTGCAGGATCTCGTGGCGCTTCTTCTCACCGCCGGAGAAGCCCTCGTTCACGTTGCGCTCGGCGAACGACGGGTCCATCTCCAGACCCGCCATCGTCTCCTTGACCTCCTTGATCCAGGTGCGGAGCTTGGGTGCCTCGCCCCGGATCGCGGTGGCTGAGGTGCGCAGGAAGTTGGAGACGGAGACGCCGGGCACCTCGACCGGGTACTGCATGGCGAGGAAGACGCCGGCGCGGGCGCGCTCGTCGACGGACATCTCCAGGACGTCCTCGCCGTCGAGGGTGACGGTGCCGCCGGTGACGGTGTACTTGGGGTGTCCGGCCAGCGAGTAGGCCAGGGTGGACTTGCCGGAGCCGTTGGGCCCCATGATGGCGTGGGTCTCACCCTGCTTCACGGTCAGGTCGACACCGCGCAGGATCTCGGTGGGGCCGCCTTCGGCCTCGACGGAGACGTGCAGGTCGTTGATCTCAAGGGTAGCCATGGGGAACTCAGGACTCCTGGGTGACGGAGACGAGCACAGCCGCGTCGGGGCCGTCTCCTTCGATCTTTACGGGGTAGACAGAGATGGGGCGGGTGGCCGGGAGGCCGGACGGCTCGCCGGTGCGCAGGTCGAACATCGAACCGTGCAGCCAGCACTCGATCTTGCAGTCGTCCACCTCGCCCTCGGAGAGCGAGACGTTGGCGTGCGAGCAGATGTCGTTCACCGCGTGGACCTCGCCCTCGGTGCGGACCACGGCCACGGGGACGCCGTCGAGTTCCACCCGCTTAGGGGTGTCCTCCTCCAGCTCCCCGAGCGCGCACGCCCGTACGAAGGCTCCGGTCGCGGTCATCCGATCGACTCCGCCAGCTCGGCCTCCAGCTTCGCCACCAGGCGCTCCTCGACGTCGGGGACGCCGATCTGCTGGAGCAGCTCACCGAAGAAGCCTCGCACCACCAGCCGGCGCGCCTCCTCCATCGGGATACCGCGCGCCATCAGGTAGAACAGCTGCTCGTCGTCGAACCGGCCGGTCGCCGAGGCGTGGCCGGCGCCGACGATCTCGCCGGTCTCGATCTCCAGGTTGGGGACCGAGTCCACGCGCGCGCCGTCGGTGAGGACGAGGTTGCGGTTGAGCTCGTAGGTGTCGGTGCCGGTGGCGGCCGCGCGGATCAGCACGTCGCCGATCCACACCGCACGGGCACCCGCGCCCTGCAGCGCGCCCTTGTAGGCGACGTTGCTGCGGCAGTTCGGGGTGTTGTGGTCGACCAGGAGCCGGTGCTCATGGTGCTGGCCGTCGTCGGTGAAGTAAAGCCCGTAGAACTCCGCCTCGCCGCCGGGCCCGGCGTACTCCACCCGGGGGTGGAGCCGGACCAGGTCGCCGCCGAAGGTGACGACCACGGACTTGAAGGTGGCGTCCCGGCCGACCAGCGTGTTGTGCTGCGAGCAGTGCACCGCGGTGTCGTCCCAGTCCTGCACCGAGACCACGGTGAGCTTGGCGCCGTCACCGACGACGAACTCCACGTTGGCGGCACGGACGGTGTCACCGGTGTGGTCCAGCACGATCACGGCCTCGGCGAACGGCTTCAGCTCGAAGATCGTGTGGCCGAAGGAGACGCCGCCGGTGCCGTGCAGCGAGACGCGTACCGGCTCGGTCAGCGGTTCGGCGACGGTCACCACGGTGGCCTTCTCGAACGCGCTGAACGCCTGGGCGGCGACCCGGTCCACGGGCTTGCCGGCCCGGCCGATCCGGGCGTCGTCCCGGCCGACGGACTCGACCGTCACGCCGTCGGGGGCGTCGATCTCCGCCTTGAGCGCGCCGTCGGCGACCGCGCTGCCGTCGTGGAGGCCGCGCAGCCGCTCCAGAGGAGTGAAACGCCACTCCTCCTCGCGGCCGTGCGGCACGGCGAAGTCCGCCACGTCGAAGGACGGCGGTGCGCTCATCCGGGTGGCGACGGTGGACTCGGCAGCCGCCGCCGTGTGATTCAGGGCCTCAGCCATGGCTGTCGTGATGCTCGCTTTCTGCTTCGGTTCTCGCTCCCCGCGCGCCGGTCGCCTCCGGCCGCGGGCGGTGTGCCCGGACCGTCGGCGAACGCCCAGGGGCCTTGCCAGCGGGCTCCCTCGCGGAGCCGGGGGACACCGGCGGGCGGCAGCCGCCGCCCGCCGGTGTCTTCCTAGCCGACGGAGCCCTCCATCTGCAGCTCGATCAGCCGGTTGAGCTCCAGCGCGTACTCCATGGGCAGCTCCTTGGCGATGGGCTCGACGAAGCCGCGCACGATCATCGCCATCGCCTCGTCCTCCGAGAGACCGCGGCTCATCAGGTAGAAGAGCTGGTCGTCGCTCACCTTGGAGACGGTCGCCTCGTGGCCCATCGTCACGTCGTCCTCGCGGACGTCGACGTAGGGGTAGGTGTCGGAGCGGGAGATCGTGTCGACCAGCAGCGCGTCGCACAGGACGTTGGACTTGGAGCCCTCGGAACCCTCGCTGATCTCGATCAGGCCGCGGTAGGAGGTACGGCCACCGCCGCG
Source organism: Streptomyces otsuchiensis (assembly GCF_004305975.1). Classification (GTDB taxonomy): domain Bacteria; phylum Actinomycetota; class Actinomycetes; order Streptomycetales; family Streptomycetaceae; genus Streptomyces; species Streptomyces otsuchiensis. The sequence goes on along the minus strand of NZ_BHZI01000033.1, from coordinate 2,053 downwards.
CGCCACCGACTTGGAGACGATGTTGGAGGAGGTCCGGGGCGCCATGTGCACCATCTTGGCGCCGGCGTCCTGGTGCTGGCCCTCGCCCGCGAAGGCGACGGACAGCGTCTCGCCCTTGGCGTGCTCGCCCATCAGGTAGATGGCCGGGTACTTCATGGTGACCTTGGAGCCGATGTTGCCGTCGACCCACTCCATCGTGGCGCCCTCGTAGGCCACCGCGCGCTTGGTCACCAGGTTGTAGACGTTGTTCGACCAGTTCTGGATCGTGGTGTAGCGGCAGCGGCCGCCCTTCTTCACGATGATCTCCACGACCGCCGAGTGCAGCGAGTCGGACTGGTAGATCGGGGCGGTGCAGCCCTCGACGTAGTGGACGTAGGCGTCCTCGTCGACGATGATCAGCGTCCGCTCGAACTGGCCCATGTTCTCGGTGTTGATCCGGAAGTAGGCCTGGAGCGGGATGTCCACGTGCACGCCCTTCGGCACGTAGATGAAGGACCCGCCCGACCACACGGCCGTGTTCAGCGCGGCGAACTTGTTGTCGCCGGCCGGGATCACGGTGCCGAAGTACTCCTGGAAGATCTCCGGGTGCTCCCGCAGCGCGGTGTCGGTGTCCAGGAAGAGCACACCCTGCGCCTCCAGGTCCTCACGGATCTGGTGGTAGACGACCTCGGACTCGTACTGGGCGGCGACACCGGCGACCAGCCGCTGCTTCTCCGCCTCCGGGATGCCGAGCCTGTCGTAGGTGTTCTTGATGTCCTCCGGGAGGTCCTCCCAGGACTGGGCCTGCTTCTCGGTGGAGCGCACGAAGTACTTGATGTTGTCGAAGTCGATGCCCGACAGGTCCGATCCCCAGTTGGGCATCGGCTTCTTGCCGAACAGCTTCAGCCCCTTGAGCCGGAGCTTGAGCATCCAGTCCGGCTCCGACTTCTTGCCCGAGATGTCGCGGACGACGTCCTCGGAGAGGCCGCGCTTCGCCGTGGCGCCTGCGGCGTCAGAGTCGGCCCAGCCGTATTCGTAGGTGCCCAGTCCGTCGAGCTCGGGGTGAGCGGTCTCCGTGGGGAGCGTCATGCGGGGTTCCTCCCGGCGGTGCGTGATGGTGCGGTCCTGGACGCGCGCGGCGCCCTGGTGCCATGGGGCTTGCGGGGTACGTAGGTGGTGCACACGCCGTCGCCGTGGGCGATGGTCGCCAGGCGCTGTACGTGCGTGCCCAGCAGGGTGGAGAAGATCTCCGTCTCCGCCTCGCAGAGCTGCGGGAACCGCTCGGCGGCGTGCGCGACCGGGCAGTGGTGCTGACAGAGTTGTTCGCCCGCCGAGCCGGGGGCGGAGCGGGCGGTGGCGGCGTAGCCGTCCCGGGACAGCTCCTCCGCCAGGGCGGCGGTGCGCTGCTCGGGCGGGACCCGGTCGAGGGCCGCGCCGTACTTCTCGGCGAGGGCCGCGGCGCGGGCCCGGGCGAAGGCGAGAACCGCGGCCTCGCCGAGCTTGCCTCCGCCTGCGCCGCGCGCGATCCAGCGCATCGCCTCCACGGCCAGTTCGTCGTAGGACTGGTCGAAGGCGTCACGGCCGCCGTCGGTGAGGGCGAAGACCTTGGCGGGCCGGCCGCGTCCCCGCGACCCGTAGACCCGCTTCTCCCGCGGCTCGACGATTCCCTCGGCGACCAGCGCGTCCAGATGACGGCGGACGGCCGCCTGGGTGAGTTCCAGCCGGGTGGCCAGTTCGGCGGCGGTCGAGGGCCCGTGATCGAGGATGGAGCGGGCGACGCGGCGACGGGTGCCCTGCTGCTCCTCGGGGCCCGCGGGCAGCGCGGCAGCGGCGACCGGGCTGGTCACCGTGGGCTGACGCTCGCCGACGTTTTTCACAACGCCATTGTTGCGTAATTCCCGATCGCTGGGCAAGCCGCGCCCGAACCCTGGAAAATGCCGTGCATCACTTAGGTAAACCTAAGTTTCGCTGGAAATTCGGAGCCGCCGAACAAACCGGCGCGACGTCACGGAACGCGGTGCGGCGCCAGGGCCGGGAGGCGTCACCCCACCGGCGCGCCGGTAAACCTACCGCC
>NZ_BHZI01000032.1 GCF_004305975.1 Streptomyces otsuchiensis | reverse complement strand
CGGCAGGGCGTGTGGTGGGCGGGGCAGGGCGTGATGGGAGTGGCCCATGTGTCGTGTGTGGCGTCCGGATCGCATCGGGACGGGTTGACATGCCGGGATGCGGCCATAGGTTCAGACCAACTCCCTTGCCACCCCCACGATCGGGGTCCAGCCCGGCCCCGGTGTAAAGGAGACGTCGCATGTCGGCATCCGCCAACCGTCCTTCGCCCGCCGCCGAGACCCCGGACGCCCCGGACACCCGGGCCGTCGCGGACGGTGCGACCACCCGGCGGCGGCGCCCGCGCCGCGTGGTCGCCGCCGCCTCGGCGGCCGGCCTGCTCGCCGCCGCCGTGGTCACGGTCGGCTCCACCGCCGTCGCCGGCTCACCCGACGCCGGTACCGCTGCCGACAGCGGCGGGGCCGCCGCGTCCGGAGCTGCCACCGCCGAGGTGACCCCGCTCGCCGCACACGGCGCCCTGGAGGTCTGCGGCGTCCGGCTGTGCGGTGAGGACGGCCAGGAGGTCCAGCTGCGCGGGATGAGCAGCCACGGCACCCAGTGGTTCGAGAACTGCCTCACCGACGGCTCGCTCGACGCCCTCGCCTACGACTGGGGCGCAGACGTCCTCAGGGTCTCGACCTACGTCCAGGAGGGCGGCTACGAGACCGACCCGGCGCGGTTCACCGACATCGCCAGCCGCGTCATCGACCAGGCGACCGACCGCGGCATGTACGTCGTGGTCGACTGGCACCAGCTCAGCCCGGGCGACCCCAACGTCAACACCGCGGCGGCGAAGCGGTTCTTCACCGAGATCACCGCGCGCCACGGCGACCAGGACAACCTGATCTACGAGATCGCCAACGAGCCCAACGGCGTGAGCTGGTCCGGGATCAAGAGCTACGCCGAGGAGGTCATCCCGGTGGTCCGCGCCGGTGCGCCGGACGCCGTCGTACTGGTCGGCACCCGCGCCTGGTCGTCGTTCGGCCTCTCCGAGGGGGCGACCGAGCAGGAGATCGTCAACAACCCGGTGAACGCGGACAACATCATGTACACCTTCCACTTCTACGCCGCCTCGCACGGCGACTTCTACCTGCAGGCGCTCGCGAGGACCGCCGACAAGCTGCCGGTGTTCGTCACCGAGTTCGGCACCCAGGACTACGCGGGTGAGGGCGCCAACGACTTCGCCATGTCCCAGCGCTACCTGGACCTGATGGCGGAGAAGAACATCAGCTGGATCAACTGGAACTTCTCCGACGACTGGCGCTCGGGCGCGGTCTTCAACACCGGCACCTGCGCGGCGGACGGGCCCTGGACGGGGCCGGGTGTGCTGAAGGAGGCGGGGGTCTGGATCCGCGACCGCATCGGCTGACCGTGCGCCGGGCGCTTTGCCCGGCCGGCTGACCGCGCGATCACCGGTGCCGGTGTCCCCTCGGGAAGGGGGCACCGGCACCGACGTGTCTCGGGGTTGCGGGCGGCGCCTGGGGACTGAGGCCTGGGGCGGCCTGCGGCCTGCGGACGTCAGCGACGTGATCGTACGTTCACTCGAATCGGTGCGGCTACCTAGGTTGTAGTCCTTACTAGTCTGTGGTTCTATCTAGGTATGGCAACAGACCGCAGGGCGAGCTGGCTGAAGGGCGTGCTGGATCTTCTGGTGCTCGGGTGTCTCACCGACGGCGAGAGCTACGGCTACGAGATCGCCAAGCGCCTCGACGAGGCCGGTCTCGGCCAGATCCGGGGCGGCACCCTCTATCCGGTGCTCAACCGGCTGGAGACAGCCGGGCTGGTGGAGGCCGAGTATCGCGCCGCCGAGCGCGGGCCGGGCAGGCGCTACTACCGGCTCACCGCCGAAGGCCGTCATGGCCTCTCCGAACAGGCCGCCGCCTGGGACGAGTTCCACGCCACCACGCGCGCCGTCCTCGGCAGCCCGACGAAGGGAACGATGCTGTGATGACCGGGACCGACCACGACTACCTCACCGACCTCGCCCGGCGACTCCGTGCCTCCGGAGTGCCCGAGCAGCAGATCGACACCACCGTCCGCGAGCTGAGCGACCACCTCGACCACAGCGGGGCCACCGCCGAGGAGGAGTTCGGGCCGCTGGCGGAGTTCGCCGGCCAGCTCGGCGCGCGCGGCGAGCGCTCAGGAAGCGCACCCGAGACCGCCCCGGACGCCGACGCCGAGGAGTGGCGCTGGAGCGCCGACATCTACCTCGATGTGGAGCTCCTGAACCGCTACGGCGACCAGGGCTGGGAGGTCGACCGCATGGACCGCATCGGCCGGTTCGTCGCCCGGCGCGACCGCGACCGCGCCATGCGTTGGGAGTACCGACGCGAGGTGGTACCGCGTCGCCGCCGCAACGACTCGGCCGCCGAACTGGCCCCCGAGGGCTGGGAGCCCTGCGGCCACTGGGGACACATCGCCTACTACAAGCGGCCCCTGTCGGTGCTGGTCGGCCCGGACGCCGAGGTCACCGAGCCGCCTTCCGGGCCGCTCCCCAGGTTCTTCCTGAGCCGCCAGACCAAGAACATGATGGTCGTCGGTCTGGTCGGGTGGGCCATCCTGGCGGTGCTCTACCTCCTCAACCGCACCGACACGGGCATGTGGATCGGTGCGGCGGTCGGCGGTGTCATCGGAGGCATCGCTGCGGTCATCGGCGTCCGCAACGACCTCCGGAAGCGCACCGGAGCGCCCAGGCGCGCGGCCGACGGCTCCCTGGAGGAGGGTGGTGCCGGCTCCGCGTGAGCGCGGGCAGGACACCGTCGGTTCGCACGGACCCGACGTCAACGCATCCGCGCCGACGCGCGACCGGAGGCGCCCGACCCGGCCCATGACCACCGGCAGCGCCCCCGATGAATGCCTCAAGATCACTCGAACGATTGAATCCCTGCCGATTCGACCCGGTCGACACCCGTCCGCTTCCTACCGTGCCCTGCATGGACGAAGAGCACCTGCCGCCGGACGCCGTGGAGCGCCGGGATGCCATCGACGTCGACGACTTCATCTACGCGGCCACCGGCGCGCGCGTGCGCCGCCTGGTCCTCCCGGACGGCACCCCGTGGTTCCCCGCGGCCGATGTCTGCCGCAGCCTGGGGTACCCCACCACCCGCAAGGCGCTGCTGGACCACGTGCCCGAGCGCCACCGGGAGATCCTGGAAACCGTCACCGCCCGCCACGGCTTGGCGGTCCCGGCCGGCCGGGAGTGGCGCCGGGACCTCCGCATGGTCAACCTCCCGGGACTGTTCATGCTGGTCAACAGCTGTACCAAGCCGTCCTGCGCGCCGTTCAAGGAATGGGTGGCGGAGATCGTGGTCAGCGTCCAGCGCGACGGGTACTCCTGCCTGGACGAGGCGGAGGTCCAGCCGCCGGAGCCGGACGTCCGGATCTCCTACGCCATGCCGCCCGAACTCGCCGAGGTCATCGTCGGGTTGGAGGAGCGGGCCCTCACCGACAACGACCCTGTGCTCGGAGCCCTCACCGGTGGCGACCTACCGCGTCCCGAGGTCACCCAGGTCGTGGCCGCCGAACCGCTGATGAGTGACCGGTACACGGCGGACGCGCTGCGGGCGATGGTCTCCGCCCAGCAGGAGTCGGCGCGCTCGATGGCGCGTGTCGCCGACGCCATGGAGCGCCTCGCCGACCGGCTCGGTGGCGGGCCACCGGCAGGGGAGACGACGGCCCCCGCCAGGCCCAGGTCGGAGGAGGCGCCGCCGTCGGCCGGACTCCGGCAGCCGGTCGCCCCCGCGTCTTCGGACGCACCGCTGCTGCCGTCCCAACGGCCCCGGGAGGACGTGGACGTACCGACACCGGCCGACCGGACGGGGCCGGTGGCAGCGGACGACGGCGAGCGTCCGGAGCCGGCCGAGACCGTGACCTCGGAGGCGACGCCGAGAGCCCGGCGGCTGATGGCCCGCTGGCAGTCGCGGCTCACCGTCACCGACGACATCTGGGTGGTGGCACGGGTGCTCGCCGGGGAGCTGACCGAGCGGGGCGAGGTACGGACCTCCACCGCCGCCCTGGCACGGCTCTGCCACCTCAGCGAGCGACAGGTGGCCGACAGCCTGGAGTTCCTGCTGCACCGCAACGCCATCAGACATGCGGGGACCACACCCGACGGCTCGGACGTCTACGTCCAGGTGGGGTGAGGCCGCCCGGCGCGCGACGCCCGACGCCCGACACGCGACGCACCTCCCGAGCGTGGCGCTGGGCCCGTCGCCGCGTCTCGGGGGACGCGGCGGCAGGCCCAGCCTGCGGGCAGCCTAGCCGCCGCTCCCACAACTCGTCCTGGAAACAGCGGAGTTCATCGCCACGCGGTCCGATCGCCCCCCGCAGCCGCCGCGCGCCGACTGCTTCCCCGCTGAGCCGGGGACCGACCCCCGGTCAGTCGGCGATCGGCAGGTAGACCCTGTTGCCCGCCTCGGCGAACTCCTTCGACTTGCGCAACATGCCCGCCTCGACCTCCTCCTGGGTCGCGGGAGTCTCGTCGCCGCCGAACCGTTCGTTGATGTCCCGGCTGATCTTCATGGAGCAGAACTTCGGGCCGCACATGGAGCAGAAGTGCGCCGTCTTGGCCGGCTCGGCCGGGAGCGTCTCGTCGTGGAAGGCCCGCGCGGTGTCCGGGTCGAGTGCCAGGTTGAACTGGTCCTCCCAGCGGAACTCGAACCTGGCGTCGGACAGGGCGTCGTCCCAGTCCTGGGCGCCCGGGTGCCCCTTGGCGACATCGGCCGCGTGCGCGGCGATCTTGTAGGTGATCACGCCCGTCTTCACATCGTCACGGTCCGGCAGGCCCAGGTGCTCCTTCGGAGTGACGTAGCAGAGCATCGCCGTGCCCCACCAGCCGATCATCGCGGCGCCGATGCCCGAGGTGATGTGGTCGTAGGCGGGTGCGATATCGGTGGTCAGCGGGCCGAGGGTGTAGAAGGGCGCCTCCTCGCAGATCTCCTGCTGGAGGTCGATGTTCTCCTTGATCTTGTGCATCGGGACGTGGCCCGGCCCCTCGACCATGGTCTGCACGTCGTGCGCCTTGGCGGTTCGGGTCAGTTCGCCGAGGGTCCGCAGTTCGGCGAACTGGGCCTCGTCGTTGGCGTCCGCGATCGACCCGGGCCGCAGTCCGTCGCCCAGCGAGAAGGTGATGTCGTAGGAGCGCAGGATCTCGCAGAGTTCCTCGAAGTGGGTGTAGAGGAAGCTCTCCTTGTGGTGGGCCAGGCACCAGGCCGCCATGATCGACCCGCCACGGGAGACGATGCCGGTCTTGCGGCGGGCGGTCAGCGGGACGTAGCGCAGCAGCACCCCGGCGTGCACCGTCATGTAGTCGACGCCCTGTTCGGCCTGTTCGACGACGGTGTCCCGGTACACCTCCCAGCTCAGCTCCTCGGCCCGGCCGTCGACCTTCTCCAGCGCCTGGTAGAGCGGCACAGTGCCGATCGGCACGGGGGAGTTGCGCAGCACCCATTCCCGGGTGGTGTGGATGTTGCGGCCGGTGGAGAGGTCCATGACCGTGTCGGCGCCCCACCGGGTCGCCCAGGTCATCTTCTCCACCTCCTCCTCGATGGAGGAGGTGACGGCGGAGTTGCCGATGTTGGCGTTGACCTTCACCAGGAAGTTGCGGCCGATGATCATCGGCTCGCTCTCCGGGTGGTTGACGTTGGCGGGGAGCACGGCACGTCCGGCGGCGATCTCGTCACGCACGAACTCCGGGGCCACGCGCTCCCGGATCGCCACGTACTCCATCTCCGGGGTGACCTCACCGCGCCGCGCGTACGCCAGCTGGGTGACGGCCACGCCGTCCCGGCCGCGACGTGGTGAGCGGGACCGGCCGGGGAAGACCGCGTCGAGGTTGTCGAGCCCACCGCCGCGCGGGCGGGTGTGGCGGACGCCGTCGTCCTCGGGGCGCGGCATCCGCCCGGTGTACTCCTCGGTGTCACCACGCTCGGCGATCCAGCCGCGGCGCAGCGGCTGGAGTCCGCGCCGGACGTCGGTGGTGACTTCCGGGTCGGTGTACGGGCCGGAGGTGTCGTAGAGGGTGACGTGCCGTCCGTTGGTGAGATGCACCCGGCGGACCGGGACCCGCAGGTCCGGGCGTGAGCCCTCCAGATAGCCCTTGTGCCAGCCGGGTGCCGGCCCCGCCGCGCCGTCGACGACGGTGCCGGTGCCGGTGTCCCTGGTGGTGTCGGTGGTGGTGTCGGGGGAGCCGGCGGGTGTGCCGCTCGTCCCCGTGGTGTTGTCGGCGCCCGTTTCGGGGCGCGCGTGTGCGTCGTGCTCGGTCATGAGACCCACTCCCTACGCCGGCATTACCCGGTACAGGTTCAGCGGTCGGCGCAGCTGTCGGCTTCCGGCCTCGTCGGCCCGGTTCCGCCGGTCAGCGCCCTCTCAGCCCCGTGCTCGGAGCTCCCGCGATGTCAGATGTGCGGCACCCACGGTAGCGGCACACCGGGCGGGAAGACCAGTGCGCCCCGGGTTCTCTTGCGATGATCCTCTGGTGACATCTCATCGGGACGACCCCTTCGACGCCCACGGCCACCCGCACGGGCACACGCACCAGCACGGACCGGCCGCACCCGTCTCCGGGCGTCTGCGGCGGGTGATCACGGCCGTTCTGCTGCCGTTCGCGGCGGTGGTGATCGGTGGCATGGTCCTGCTGTGGCCGGGGGGAATCCCCGAGCAGGACGACCGCACCGGCGTCGGCTACGACCGGCAGGTGGAGAACGCGCGGGTGACGGAGGTCCGGGAGGCGCCGTGCGCGGATGTCGGGGTCGCCGTGCCACAGGGGGTCAGCGGCCCGTGCGAGCTGGCCACGGTCGAGGTGACCAGTGGGCCGCACGTCGGCCGGACCTTCGAGGAGGTGGTGCCGCCGGACGCCACCCAGCGGTTCGACGTCGGGCAGAAGGTCAAGGTCGCCTACGCGCCGGACGCGCCCGAGGAGTTGCAGTACTCGATCTTCGACGTCGAGCGGTCGGTGCCGATCGTGGTGCTGGCGCTGATCTTCGCGGTGGTGGTGGTGCTGGTCGGCCGGCTGCGGGGGCTGCTGGCCCTCGTCGGACTGGTCGTCACCTTCATGGTGCTGACGCTGTTCATCCTCCCGGCGATCCTCCAGGGCTCCAACCCGCTGCTGGTGGCGGTCTTCGGCGGCAGCGCCATCATGCTGGCGACGCTGTACCTCTGTCACGGCGTCAACGCCCGGACGTCGGTCGCGGTCCTGGGCACGCTGATCTCGCTGGTGATGATCGGTCTGCTGGGCTCGCTCTTCATCAGCTGGTCCAGCCTCAGCGGCAACACCGACGACCAGACGGGGCTGGTGCACTCCCTCTACCCGGGGATCGAGATCAGAGGGCTGCTGCTGGCGAGCATCCTGATCGGTTCGCTCGGCGTGCTCGACGATGTGACGGTCACCCAGACCTCGGCGGTGTGGGAGCTCAAGCAGGCCGACCCACAGGCGAGTTGGCTGAAACTGTACGGCGCCGGGATGCGGATCGGCCGGGATCACATCGCCTCGGTGGTCAACACACTGGTGCTGGCGTACGCGGGCGCCGCGCTGCCGTTGCTGCTGCTGTTCTCCATCGCTCAGCAGAGCGTGACCACGGTGGCGTTCAGTGAGCTGGTGGCGGAGGAGATCGTGCGGACCCTGATCGGGTCGATCGGCCTGGTGGCGTCGGTGCCGATCACCACGGTGCTGGCCGCGCTGGTGGTCAGTGCCGACCGGGAACAGGGTGTGCTCCCGGCGGGCGGCGACGGCACGGGTCCCGGCCCCGGCGGAGCGGGGCCCGGCGCGATGGGTCCGGGCGGGCCAGGTCACGGTGGCCCGGGTCAGGGTGGTCCCGGTGGGAGCGGCCCGGCCGGGGACGCCGGCACCGGTGGGTCCGGTGCGTTCGGTGGGTTCGGCCGGGGTGGCGGCGGGCGGAGAGCACGAAGTAGGTCACGGCGGCCAGGAAGACCAGCAGCGCGGTCCAGTTGTTCAGGCGCAGCCCCAGGAAGTCGTGCGCCTCGTCGATCCGCAGGTACTCGATCCAGAAGCGCCCGGCCGTGTAGCCGGCGACGTAGAGGGCGAAGGCCCGGCCGTGGCCGAGGCGGAAGCGGCGGTCGGCCCAGATGACCAGCACACCGACGCCGACGCACCACAGCGACTCGTACAGGAAGGTCGGGTGGAAGGTGCCCAGGTCGCGGCCGTTGTCGATCTCCAGCGCCCACGGGAGGTCGGTGGCCCGGCCGTACAGTTCCTGGTTGAACCAGTTGCCCCAGCGGCCGATCGCCTGGGCGAAGACGATGCCCGGCGCGGCGGCGTCGGCGAAGGCCGGCAGCGGGATGCCGCGCCGCTTGCAGGCGACCCAGGCGCCGAGGGCGCCGCCGGCGATGGCGCCCCAGATACCGATGCCGCCGTCCTGGATCCACAGGGCGTCGACGGGGTTGCGGCCTTCGCCGAAGTACAGCTGGTAGTCGGTGGCGACGTGGTAGACGCGGGCACCGATCAGGCCGAACGGAACCGCCCAGATCGCGATGTCGCCGACGGTGGCGGCCACCCCGCCGCGCGCCGCCCAGCGCCGTCCGGTGAGCCAGATCGCGAGGAACAGGCCGAGGATGATGCACACGGCGTACCCGCGCAGCGCGAAGCCCCCGACGATCGGGATCTCACTGATGCCGGGGCTGGGGATAGAGGCAAGGATCTCCATGGTGACGCCGAGGCTACCGTGTCGCCTCTTCCCCGGGGGCACCGGATCGGGAGCCGGGTCGCGAACCGGACACGCCCGGCGGGAGGGGTGCCCGGGGCGGCGGCGAAAGGCGTCTCAGCTCAGGGAGCGTTCGCCGGAGACGTCGTACTCGGCGACGGCGGCCGAGAGCATGGCGTCGTTCTGTTCCCCGCTCGGTCCGCCCGCCCGGAACGCCTCGACTGAGGCACGGGTCTCCCAGCGTTCGTAGACGTTGATCCGCCCGGCGTCGACGGGGTCGGCGGAGAGCGCGAAGTCGAGACAGCCGGCGGCCCGGCGGGCCTCCTCCACCAGGGGCACGCAGTCGGCGAGGTACCTCTCCCGTCCTTCGGGAGCGACGATGAGATGTCCGGCGACGATGACCATGTGCTTACCTCCACGGGGGACGCGTCACCCGGGCGCCCTCGTCCGGATGGGGCTTCCCGCGCCGGGTGCGGGCAGCTCTCAACCTAGCCCGACCACTCGCTCTTCGCCGGTGACGACGTGCCGTGGGCCGGTGGCGGCTCAGCTCGCGGTGTCCGGCGGGCTCGCCTCGCCGGCGACCGCCTCACCGGCCGCCTCCTCGATCCGGGCCGCCAGGTACGTGCCGAGCGCGGCGGCCGCGCCCGGCCGGTCCTCCCAGCGGTCCCGGTCCTGGCCGAGGTAGACGGCGCGGGCGTGGGCGAGCGCCGGGCGGTGTCCGGCGGGCAGCCGGGGCAGCGCCCAGTCGGCCGCCGCGTCCTTGGCGACGATCTCGCCCGTCACGATGGTCGTCCAGACCCGGGCGAGGGTGAGCAGCACGTTGCGGGTGTCGGTCCCCACCTCGGCCAGCAGCTCGGGCACCCCTTCGGTGATCGCGCGGAGCAGGTCCGCTTGCGGCACCGGGGCCAGCACCTGGGCGGGTGGTGGCCCGGCCAGCGGCGTGGCCGCGCCCAGCACCATGGTGATCAGCGGAGCGAGGTCCGGGCTCGGACCCGGCTCGGGCACCTCGCCGCGCTCGTAGGCCTCGCGCAGCCACTCGCCGTACTGGAACTCGCAGCGCGGCGGGTAGCGCCAGGGGCGTACCTCCGACTGGACGACGAGGGTCAGCTCGACCGGCCGCGCGGGGCCGCCGTGCGCCCGGTCGCCGGAGAGCGTCATGATCCGCCGCACCAGTCGGCGACGCTCCCCCGCGGTGGTGGGGCGGCGCAGCACGCCGAGGACGTCGAGGTCGCTGTGCGGGCGGAGGCCGCCGAGCGTCGCCGAGCCGTGCGCGTACTGGCCCACCACGTCCGGGCCCAGGATCTCCTGGACCACCAGGACCACGTCATCCGTCCGCGTCATCGGCTCTCTCGTTCGCCCCGCCCGTATCCGCCCGGGTGGTGCCAGGGCACGGTCAGCCAGGGGCTGTCGGTGTCGGTGGTCAGCAGCCGGTGTACGGCCGCCATCTCCGTGTACCAGCTGCCGAACTTCTCGTCGTCGAAGTGGAGACAGCGGCCGAGGATGTATCCGGCGGCGAACTCCGCCCAGTCGCGGTAGATGTGACGGCCCGCCGATCCGGCCGCGAGCAGCGCGTTGCGCGTCTCGTCCACCTCGCAGTACCGGGCGCCCAGACCCCAGCGGGCCATCGCCGAGGCGCGGCCGAAGTCCCAGGCGAGGATCGACCGGACGACGGCGTTGTCGTCGAGGATGCCGTCGGCGCGGAACCGGGCCTCGTAGCGCAGGATGCGGCCGATCAGTTCGCGGGTGGCCTCGATGTCGGCGTGCAGGTCGAACCCGGGCGGACGGCCGGTGGAGTCCACCAGTTCGGCGGTGCGCGCCAGCAGTACGCGTTCGGCGGCGTCGCGCCAGGTCTCGGCGTCGGGCAGGGAGCCGTACTCCTCGATGAGGGCCTGCCGCACCCGGAGGGCGAACTCCCAGTCGGAGGGCGAGTACTCGCCGTTGAGCAGTCCGCGCAGGGTGTCGAGCAGCTGGTCGCGGCCGGTGATGTCCCACCACTGGCGCAGTGAGGCCTGTTCCTCGGAGTAGCCCTGCCCCTGCCAGCCGAGGTGGTTCCAGGGGTGGCCGTTGTTGACCAGCAGCAGCGCGCCGCAGGCCATGCCGTGGGCCAGCTCGTCGTGGAGGTGACCGGTCCACACCGTCTTGAGCTGTGCCTCCGGGCCGGCCTTGCGGGCGTGTTTGCGCCATGCCTTGGGGTCGGCCGGGACGAAGGTCTCCACGGGGGTGCCGGGGTTGACGGCGAGCCAGCGCAGCGAGGTGGGCCAGATCCTGGCGAGCCAGCCCAGTTCGGTCCGCTCGTGCACCTGGCCGGCGACCGGCTCGGGCAGCAGTCCCCGGGTGTAGACGGCCTGGCAGAGGCCGTCCATCTCGGGGTCGCGGAAGGGGGAGAGGTTCACCCGGCCCGGGTCGGCGTCGACCATGTCACGGCGGGCGGGCACGAACAGGTCGGTGCCGGCCAGGGTGGCGAAGAAGGTGGCCCAGTCGCCGGTCTCCCCGGCCTGGTAGAGGCGGTGTTCGACATCGGTCGGCGGGCACCAGGGTCCGTCCGGCTGCTGTGCGCCGGTTCCCCCCGCCGACTCCTCGGATATCCCGTTGTCCATGCCGCGCGACTCTACCGGCCTGGTCCGGGCGGGCCGGCGGCGGGTCGGTACGCGGTGTGCCGGAGTCGGCACACCGCGTACCGAAGGGCCTGGTTGGCGGGGACGGCCTCCCGGGGGGCCGTCCCCGCGAGCGGGATCAGCCGGGGGTGCGTCGGGTGGCGCGGGCCAGTTCGCCGGCGAGTTCGCGTACGGCGGTCAGCGCCGCCGGCACGTCGTCGGGGTGGTCGAGCAGCCGCTGCACGAAGGCGCTGCCGACGATCACGCCGTCCGCGAAGGCCGCCACCTCGGCGGCCTGCGGGCCGGTCGAGACGCCGAGGCCGACGCAGACGGGGAGGTCGGTGGTGGCCCGGGTGCGGCGCACCAGTTCGCCGGCCTCGCGTCCGACCGACTCACGGGTGCCGGTGACGCCCATCAGCGAGGCGGCGTACACGAATCCGCTGCCGGCGGCGGTGATCTCGGCCAGCCGCTTGTCGCGGCTGCTGGGCGCGACCACGAAGACCGTGGCCAGCCCGTGCCGCTCGGCGGCCTTGCGCCACTCCCCCGCCTCCTCCACCGGGAGGTCGGGCAGGATGCAGCCGGCGCCGCCGGCCGCCGCCAGTTCGGCGGCGAACCGCTCGACGCCGTAGCGGTCCACGGGGTTCCAGTAGGTCATGCAGAGCACCGGCACGCCGGTGGCCCGGTGGACCTCGCCGACGGTGCGCAGCACGTCGGCGATGCGCACGCCGCCGCGCAGGGCGATGTCGTCGGCGGTCTGGATGACGGGGCCGTCCAGGACGGGGTCGCTGTGCGGCAGCCCGATCTCGATGACGTCGCAGCCGCCCTCGGCCATGGCGACGGCCGCGGCGACGGCGTCGTGGACGGTGGGGAATCCGGCGGGGAAGTAGCCGATGAGGGCGGCCCGGTTCTCGGTCCGCGCGTCGGCGAGCACCCGCTCCAGCAGGGGCAGGGTGCCGCCGGGCGCGGCGGTCCCGCCGGTGGTCGGCGTGGCGGTGGATGCGGTGGATGCGGTGGATGCGGTGGTGGATGCGGTGTCGCTCACTGGTCTGCCCCCTCCTCGTACAGCCCGAAGTAGCGGGCCGCGGTGTCCATGTCCTTGTCGCCGCGTCCGGAGAGGTTGACCAGGACGGTCGCCTCCGGTCCCAGTTCGCGGCCGAGGTCGAGGGCGCCGGCGAGGGCGTGGGCACTCTCGATCGCCGCGATGATCCCCTCGGTACGGGCCAGCAGCCGCAGCGCGCGCATCGCCTCGTCGTCGGTGACCGGCCGGTACTCGGCGCGGCCGGAGTCCTTGAGGTAGGCGTGCTCGGGGCCGATGCCGGGGTAGTCGAGCCCGGCGGAGATGGAGTAGGGCTCGGTGATCTGGCCCTCGTCGTCCTGGAGGACGTAGGAGCGGGAGCCGTGCAGGATGCCGGGTTCCCCGGCGGTGAGGGTGGCGGCGTGCTCGCCGGAGGCGACGCCGTGTCCGGCGGCCTCCAGGCCGATGAGCCGCACGTCGGCGTCGGGGAGGAAGGCGTGGAAGAGGCCGATGGCGTTGGAGCCGCCGCCGACGCAGGCGGCGACGGCGTCCGGGAGGCGGCCGGTGCGCTCCAGGATCTGCCGGCGTGCCTCGACGCCGATGACGCGGTGGAAGTCGCGGACCAGCGCGGGGAACGGGTGCGGGCCGGCGACCGTGCCGAACAGGTAGTGGGTGCGGTCGACGTTGGCGACCCAGTCGCGGAACGCCTCGTTGATGGCGTCCTTGAGGGTGCGGCTGCCGGAGGTCACCGGGATGACCTCGGCGCCGAGCATCCGCATCCGGGCGACGTTGAGCGCCTGGCGCTCGGTGTCGATCTCGCCCATGTAGATGACGCACTCCAGGCCGAACAGGGCGCAGGCGGTCGCGGTCGCGACGCCGTGCTGCCCGGCTCCGGTCTCGGCGATCACCCGGGTCTTGCCCATGCGGCGGGTGAGCAGCGCCTGGCCCAGCACGTTGTTGATCTTGTGCGAGCCGGTGTGGTTGAGATCCTCGCGCTTGAGGAAGACCCGCGCGCCGCCGGCGTGTTCGGCGAAACGCGGCACCTCGGTCAGTGCGCTGGGACGTCCGGTGTAGTTGACCAGCAGGTCGTTGAGTTCCTCGGCGAAGGCGGGGTCGGCCTTGGCCTTCTCGTACTCGGCCGCGACCTCCTCCACGGCGGCCCGCAGGGCCTCCGGGACGAAGGTGCCGCCGAACGCGCCGAAGTAGCCCTGGGCGCTGGGCACCCGGCCGTCGAGGTCGGGCAGGAAGAAGCCATCGGACATGGCTGGGCCTCCGGTGTAAACGGATTCGGGGCGGCGGCGGGCGGACGGTACCGGCCCGTCGCCGCGAGGACGGAGAGACGCGGGGGGGTCAGGGGCACGGGCGCGCCGACGTCACGGGACGCCCGGCGCGCGTGGCGCGCACGACAGCGGGTGCCAGGGGCGGGACGCCCCTTCGGCCACGTCGGCGGCGGGAAGCCGCGGCGCCGCGTCGGCCCACGGCGGTGTGCCGCGGGCCGGTCACCCCTGCGCGGGGCCTCGCCATCGCCGGCCGTTGACCTGGCCGGGCTCACAGCCGATGTGATAGCGCACCCGGCGGCCCAGCACCCGGCGTGCCGGGGCGCGGCAGCCGCGCGGGCGGCAGCCACGGGCGAGCCGGCGGTGCGGCACGACTCCGGCGGCGGGGCGGGCGGCGGGTGTGGGCGGCACGGGCGTCAGCGCCCCTGCCGCAGCGCGGGGTGGGTACCGGCCGCGACCAGGTCGGCGACGGCGGTCCGCGGGTCCTTGTTGCGGACCAGGGACTCGCCGACGAGCACGGCGTCGGCGCCGTCGTTGGCGTAGGCGATGAGGTCGTGCGGGCCGCGCACCCCGGACTCGGCGATCTTCACCACGGTGTCGGGGAGTTCGGGCGCGAGCCGCTCGAAGGTGGTGCGGTCGACCTCCAGGGTCCGCAGATCCCGGGCGTTGACGCCGACGACGCGGGCGCCGGCGTCCAGCGCGCGCTCCACCTCGTCCTCGTCGTGCACCTCGACCAGCGGGGTGAGGCCGATGGACTCGGCGCGTTCGACCAGCGAGACCAGCGCGGGCTGGTCGAGCGCGGCCACGATCAGCAGCACGAGGTCGGCACCGGCGGCGCGGGCCTCCCACAGCTGGTAGGCGGTGACGATGAAGTCCTTGCGCAGCACCGGGATGTCCACCCGGGCGCGCACCGCCTCCAGGTCGGCGAGGGAACCGCCGAAGCGTCGCTGCTCGGTGAGGACGGAGATGACCGAGGCGCCGCCGGCCTCGTAGTCGGCGGCGAGCGCGGCCGGGTCGGCGATGGCGGCGAGCGCGCCCTTGGAGGGGCTGGACCGCTTGACCTCGCAGATGACGCGTACGCCGTCGCCCTTGAGGGCGGCGAATCCGTCGCGCGCCTGCGGGGCGCGGGCGGCGGCGGCCTTCAGCTCGTCGAGGCTGACGCGCTCCTGGCGCTCGGCGAGGTCGGCGCGGACTCCCTCGATGATCTCGTCGAGCACACTCACGCGCGCGGCCCCTTCCTGGTAGGCGTTCCGGTCCGGTGCCGGCCGCCGCGGGCCCGGGGCCTGCGGCGTCCCGTCGCCCCACCGGAGGGCGGGGCTCGGACCGGTCGGACGTCCGGGTTCGGACGCCCCCGTCAAACACCCCGATGGTATAGGCCGGGTCGGCCCGGTCACGCATCCACCCCGCTTACATCCCACATTACGGACAGATCCCCCTGTCGGCGCGGAGGGGTCACGGCGCCAGGAAACTCCCCGGGGGCGTGTTGCGGAGCACGGTGAAGACGAGGGCGACCGCCGCCGCGGCCCACAGGTGGCCCGGGCGAACCGAGAGCTGCCGCCAGGGCCGGTCGCGCAGGGCGTCCACCAGCCAGCGGGCGAGCACCAGCGCCAGCAGCGCGAAGCCCGCCACCGCCAGGGCGTTGGCCCCCAGCGCAGCGGGCAGGTCGCCGTGCGCCACGGCGTGGGCGCTGCGCAGTCCGCCGCAGCCGGGGCAGAGGACACCGGCGAGGGAGAGCAGCGGGCAGGCCGGGTAGTGGCCGGGCTCGTTCGGGTCGACGGCGCCGACAAAGCCGAACGCCGCCACCGTCAGGGTGAGGACACCCAACGGGGCGGCGGTGCGGTGCAGGGTCCGGACGACGGGGGCTCTCACGCCCCCAGCCTCGGCGGGCGCCGTCCCGGGCGGCAACCGGAGCGCGCCCGTCCGGGGGACGGTCCGGCTCCGGCGGTGTCCGGCCGTACCGCGCGAACGCGGGTCGCCGGGTCAGCCGGCCGGGACCTGCTCGGGCTCGTCGGCCTTCTTCTCGTTCTTCTTCTCCGCCTTCTCGGCGGCCTTCTCGTCGCTCGTCGCCTGGTGCGGAACGCTGACCGGGTCGGCGCTCTCCTGCTTGCCCATCCCCATGGAGCGCATCGCGGCGCCGACGACCCCGCCGAGGGCCACGACGACCAGGCCGGCGAGCACACCGAGCGGCTGGGCCATCGTCATGAAGGCACCGCCGATGGTGAAACCGATCAGGGCGATGGTGACGCCGGTCCAGGCGGCCGGGGTGTTTCCGTGGTCGTGGCCGTTCGCCATGACATCTCCTTGTCGATCCGATGGCTGGGGGCGGCGGCTGCGCGGAGGTTCCTCACCCCCCGCCGTCCCGCGCACCATTGTGGCAGGTGGGTGCACCGGCTACGTCAGGGGCTCAGGTCCCGGCGGGCACCTGCCGAAAGTCCAGCCGTTCGCGCCACGGCGCCCGACAGCGGTCTTCGACGCGGGGGCGGGGACGGCGCGGGTGACGGGTGTGTCCGGCTTCACAGCCGACGGGCGGGCCGGGGAGACGGGACGGCGACCACGTGAGCCGCTCGGCTCAGGTCGGGTCCTCGCCGCGGTCCAGCGCCTTCCACATCTCCTCCGGGCGTTCCTCCCCGCCCGCCGGCTTCCCGTCGGGGTTCCGGCCGCCGGGCTCAGCGCCGCCGGGGCCGTCCCCGCCGGTGTCCCCGCCGGCGTTCCCACCGCGCGGCGGCCGGCGGCCGGAGCGCTCGTACCGGCCGGACATGGCGGGCCAGCGACGGCCGTAGGCCAGGGCCAGCAGCCCTGCCGCGAGCAGCAGCAGACCGCCGCCGGCGGAGATCCAGGGCCAGACGGAGTGGGTGACGTCGTGGACGGCGACCTGGGCGAGGCCAGTGGTCTCGGCGGCGTCGCGCTCCAGCGCGGCGGTGTCCGCCGAGCCGACGACGGCGGTGGCGGTCGCGCCGGCGCCGCTGAGGGCGAGCACGGCGGCGACGACCCGGCGTCCGGTGCGGCGGACCGCGAACACCGCGACCAGCGAGGCCAGTCCGACCAGGGCCAGTGCGCTGGGCAGTCCGGAGACGGCGCTGCCGCCGGCACGGACGGCCAGCGCGCCGCCCGCGGCGGCGGCGCTGCCCTCGGCCCAGGTCTGGCCGGCGGCGATGAGCACCACGACCGCGCCCGCGGCACCACCGGCCAGGGTCAGTGCCAGGGCGCGCCGTGGTGCGCGGGAGTCACGGTTGGCGGGCTCGGAGTTCACCCGTCCACGCTACCGCGCAGGCGCCGCGCCGTTCCGACGGCCCTCAGCACGGCGGCGGCCTTGTTGCGGCACTCGGCGTCCTCGGCGGCGGGGTCGGAGTCGGCGACCACTCCGGCTCCGGCCTGTACGTAGGCGACGCCGTCGCGCAGCACGGCGGTGCGGATGGCGATGGCGGTGTCGGCGTCACCGGCGAAGTCGAGGTAACCGACGCAGCCGCCGTAGACCCCGCGCCGGGTGGGCTCCAGCCGTTCGATGATGCGCAGCGCGCTGGGCTTGGGCGCGCCGGAGAGGGTGCCGGCCGGGAAGCAGGCGGTGAGCGCGTCGAAGGCGGTGCGGCCCTCGGCCAGGCGTCCGGTGACCGTGGAGACGATGTGCATGACGTGGCTGTAGCGCTCGACGTTCATGAAGTCGACGACCTCGACGCTGCCAGGTGCGCAGACACGGCCGAGGTCGTTGCGGCCGAGGTCGACCAGCATCAGGTGCTCGGCGCGTTCCTTGGCGTCCGCGAGGAGTTCCGCGCCGAGCGCGGCGTCCTCTCCGGGGGTGGCGCCGCGCGGCCGGGTGCCGGCGATGGGGTGCAGCACGGCACGGCCGTCCTCGACCTTCACCAGGGCCTCGGGGCTGGAGCCGACGATGTCGAAGCCGCCGGTTCCCTCGCGGTCCCACTCCCCCGTGCCGTCGGTGCCGGCGTCCGCGCCGGGCAGTCGCAGCAGGTACATGTACGGGCTGGGGTTGGTGGTGCGCAGCACCCGGTAGACGTCGAGCGCGTCGGCGGGGCAGGGGGTGGCGAACCGCTGGGAGGGAACCACCTGAAAGGCGTCACCGGCGCGGATGTGTTCCTTGACGGTCTCCACCGCCTCGCGGAACGCGGCGCCGCCCCACTCCTCGGTGTACTCGGGGAGTTCGGAGGGCGGGAGTTCCACCGCGACCGACGGCGAGGGCCGGCCGAGGTCGGCGGTCATGGCGTCCAGCCGGGCGACGGCGTCGGCGTAGGCGTCGTCGACTCCGGTGTCGAGGTCGTTGTGGTTGACGGCGTTGGCGATCAGCAGCACGGTGCCGTCGCGGTGGTCCAGGACGGCGAGGTCGGTGGCGAGGAGCATGGTCAGCTCGGGCAGCCGCAGGGTGTCATCGGTGTGGTCGCCGATGTCCTCCAGCCGGCGCACGGCGTCGTAGCCGATGTGGCCGACCATGCCTCCGGTGAACGGCGGCAGCTTCGGGTCGCGCGGGGTGTGCAGTGCCTCGACTGTGGCGCGCAGCGCGTCGAGGGGGTCTCCGCCGGTGGGCAGGCCGACGGGCGGGGTGCCCAGCCAGTGGGCCCGGCCCTCGCGCACGGTCAGTGCGGCGGCGCTGCGTACGCCGACGAAGGAGTAGCGGGACCAGGTGCGGCCGTTCTCGGCGGACTCCAGGAGGAAGGTGCCGACGCGCCCGGCGGCCAGCTTGCGGTAGAGGCCCACCGGGGTGTCGCCGTCGGCGAGGAGGCGGCGGGTGACGGGGACGACCCGCCGGTCCTTGGCCCGCACGCGGAAGGTGTCGAGGTCGATGTCCACGCTGGTCACAGTGGCCGGTCCTCCGTGTGCAGCGGCAGGTCGCCGGCGTCGAAGCAGGTGCGGTCGCCCGTGTGGCAGGCGGGCCCTTCCTGGTCGACGCGGACCAGCAGGGTGTCGCCGTCGCAGTCGAGGGCGACGGATCTCACGTGCTGGACGTGGCCGGAGGTCTCGCCCTTGACCCAGTAGGCGTTGCGGCTGCGGCTCCAGTAGGTGCCGCGTCCGGTGGTGAGGGTGCGGTGCAGCGCCTCGTCGTCCATCCAGGCGAGCATCAGCACCTCCCCGGTGTCGTGCTGCTGGGCGATGGCGGGGACGAGTCCGTCGGCGTTACGGCGGAGACGGGCCGCGACCTCTGGGTCGAGTCCCGTGGTGGGGGGCTGCTCGCTGGGCATGGGCCCATTGTGCAGCGCCGGACGGCGTGGCGCCCCGCCGTCCGTCGACTGATACCGGAAGTGGTGCGGGTCACGTCCTAGAGTTACGGGCATGTCTACCCATGCCAATCGTGAACGTCTGCTCCTCGCCGACCTGTTGGAGGGCGCGGGCCCCGAGGCCCCGACCCTGTGCGACGGCTGGACCACCCGTGACCTCGCCGCCCACCTCGTGGTGCGGGAGAACCGCGTCGACGCCGCCGGCGGGATGGCCTTCAAGCCGCTCGCGGGCCGGCTGGAACGCGTGCAGGCCGAGTTCGTCGCCAAGCCCTACGACGAGCTGATCCAGCAGATCCGGACCGGTCCAGGCAAGTGGTCGCCGTTCAAGCTGAAGCAGATCGACGAGGGCGGCAACACGGTCGAGTTCTTCGTGCACGGCGAGGATGTGCGCCGCGCGACGCCGCTCTGGAAGCCGCGTGAGCTGGACCCGGTCTTCCAGGACGTCCTGTGGCGGCGGCTGGAGTCGGGGGCGCGGCTGATGATGCGCAAGTCGCCGGTGGGTCTGGTGCTGCGGCGGCCCAACGGCCAGACGGTGGTCGGGCGCAAGGGCGTGCCGGTGGTCACGGTGACGGGTGAGCCCTCGGAGCTGCTGCTGTTCGCCTACGGCCGCCAGCAGGTGGCGCAGGTGGAGACCGAGGGTGACGAGGCCGCCGTGGCGTCGGTGCGCGCGGCCGGTCTCGGCATCGGCTGACCTGCGGCTCGGCCGGCACGCCCGGACGCGCCGCCGCCCTCACCGGGGCCGGCGCGTCCGGCCGCTGCCGTTCGTCACACCGCCTACGGGCGCGGTCTGCTGGGTTCGCCGCCGCGCACCGGGTGACCGCCCTCGCGGAGCGCGCCCTTGACGTCGCCGATCCGCAGTTCCCCGAAGTGGAAGACCGAGGCGGCGAGTACGGCGTCGGCTCCGGCCGTCACCGCCGGTGCGAAGTCGGCGAGTCGGCCGGCGCCGCCGGAGGCGATCACCGGAACGGAGACCTCGGCGCGGACCGCGCGGATCAGCTCCAGGTCGTAGCCGTCCTTGGTGCCGTCGGCGTCCATGGAGTTCAGCAGGATCTCGCCGGCGCCCAGCGCCGCGGCGCGGGCCGCCCACTCCACCGCGTCGATCCCCGCGGAGCGGCGGCCACCGTGGGTGGTGACCTCGAAGGTCCCCTCGGCGGTGCGCCGGGCGTCGACCGACAGCACCAGCACCTGCCGGCCGAACCGTTCCGCGATCTCGGAGATCAGCTCCGGCCGGGCGATGGCGGCGGTGTTGACGCCGACCTTGTCCGCCCCGGCCCGCAGCAGCCGGTCGACGTCGGTGGTGGTGCGGACGCCGCCGCCGACCGTCAGGGGGATGAAGACCTGCTCGGCGGTGCGGCGGACCACGTCGTAGGTGGTCTCGCGGTCGCCGGAGGAGGCCGTGATGTCGAGGAAGGTCAGCTCGTCGGCGCCTTCGGCGTCGTACGCCTTGGCGAGTTCGACGGGGTCGCCCGCGTCCCGCAGCGACTGGAAGTTGACGCCCTTGACGACCCGGCCGGCGTCCACGTCCAGGCAGGGGATGACCCGCACGGCCAGGCTCATGCGTTCTCCCCCGGCACCGGCCCGGCGGCGGTCTCCTCGGCGGGCGGCGAGTGCGGGGTGGCTGCGCGGTGTGCCTCGACCTCGACCTCGAACACCAGTCGCGGGTCGATGAAGGCGGAGACCACCACCATGCTCGCGGCCGGGCGGGCGTGCCCGACCATCTCCCGGTGGGCCCGGCCCGCGTCCTCGGCGTCGCGGGCGTGGGTGAGGAACATCCTGGTGCGGACGACGTGCCCGGAGTCCAGCCCGAGTTCGGCGAGCGCGTCGAGCGCCACCCGGAAGGAGTTGACGGCCTGCTCGTACGGGCTGCCGTCAACAACGTGTCCGTCGACGATCGAGGTGCATCCCGAGACGAGGACCCGGCCGTCCGGCAGCTCGACCGCGCGGGCGTAGCCGAACTCGCTCTCCCAGGGCGCGTCGGAGAAGACGCGGCGGGTGTCGGTCACTGGGCCACCGCCTCCAGCGCCTGCTCCAGGGTGAACGCCCCGGCGTACAGGGCCTTGCCGACGATCGCGCCCTCGACACCGTCGCCGGTCAGCCCGGCCAGCGCCCGCAGGTCGTCCAGGGAGGAGACACCGCCGGAGGCGACGACCGGGCGGTCGGTGGCGGCGCAGACGCTCAGCAGGAGTTCCAGGTTGGGGCCCTGGAGGGTGCCGTCCTTGTTGATGTCGGTGACGACGTAGCGGGCGCAGCCCTCGGCGTCCAGACGGGTCAGCGTCTCGAAGAGGTCGCCGCCGTCGCGGGTCCAGCCGCGGCCGCGCAGCGTGGTGCCGCGTACGTCGAGCCCGACCGCGATCCGGTCGCCGTGCTCGGCGATGACCTTGGCGACCCACTCGGGGGTCTCCAGGGCTGCGGTGCCGAGGTTGACGCGGGTGCAGCCGGTGGCGAGGGCGGCGGCCAGGGTGGCGTCGTCGCGGATGCCGCCGGACAGCTCCACCTTGATCTCCATGGCGGCGACCACCTCGGCGATCTGCTGCCGGTTGTCGCCGGTGCCGAACGCCGCGTCGAGGTCGACCAGATGGAGCCATTCGGCGCCGGAGGTCTGCCAGGTGAGGGCGGCCTCCAGCGGGGAGCCGTAGGAGGTCTCGGTGCCGGACTCGCCGTGGACCAGCCGTACCGCCTGTCCGTCGCGGATGTCCACGGCGGGCAGCAGTTCGAGCCTGGGCGGTTCGGCGGTCACGTGCGAGAGCACGTCGGGTGTCACATGGGACATCAGAGGGTCTCGATCCAGTTGGTCAGCAGCCGGGCTCCGGCGTCGCCGGACTTCTCGGGGTGGAACTGGGTGGCCCACAGCGGGCCGTTCTCCACGGCGGCGACGAACGGCTCGCCGTGGGTGGTCCAACTCACCAGCGGGGCGGGGATTCTGGGGTTGATGGACTCCAGCTCCCAGGAGTGGGCGGCGTAGGAGTGCACGAAGTAGTAGCGCTCGTCCTCGGGCAGCCCGGCGAACAGCCGTGTCCCGCCGGCCTGGCGGACGGTGTTCCAGCCCATGTGCGGCACGGTGTCGGCGCGCAGCCGGTCCACGGTGCCGGGCCACTCGTCGAGGCCGTCGGCGCCTTCGCCGTGCTCGATTCCCCGGGCGAAGAGGATCTGCATGCCGACGCAGATGCCGAGCACCGGCCGGCCGCCGGACAGCCGTCGTTCGACGACCCAGTCGCCGCGGGCCTCCTTCAGTCCGGCCATGCAGGCGGCGAAGGCGCCGACGCCGGGTACCAGCAGGCCGTCGGCGTTCATCGCGGCGTCGTAGTCACCGGTGATGTCGACCCGGGCGCCGGCCCGTTCCAGGGCGCGCTGGGCGGAGCGGACGTTGCCGAAGCCGTAGTCGAAGACGACGACGTGCGGGGTTCGGGTGCTCAATTCCACACCTCCAGCCGCAGCGCGCCGGCGACCAGGCACATCGCCGCGCCGACACCGAGCAACACCACGACTCCGCGCGGCAGTTCCTGCTTCCAGAAGGAGTACGCGCCGGCGCCGAGGAAGAGTCCGGCGGCGATCAGCAGCGTGGACGCGACCGTCACAGGGCGCCCTTCGTCGAGGGGATGCCGGTCTGGCGGGGGTCGATCTCGCTGGCGTACCGCAGCGCCCGCGCGAGCGCCTTGAACTGGCACTCCACGATGTGGTGGGCGTTGCGGCCGTACGGCACGTGGACGTGCAGCGCGACCTGGGCCTGCGCCACGAAGGACTCCAGGATGTGCCGGGTCATGGTGGTGTCGTAGTCGGCGCCGATCATCTGCGCCATGTTCTCCGGCTCGGAGTGCACCAGGTAGGGGCGGCCGGAGAGGTCGACGGTGACGTTGGCCAGCGACTCGTCCAGCGGCACCGAGGAGTTGGCGAAGCGGACGATGCCCCGCTTGTCGCCGAGCGCCTGCCGGAAGGCGGCGCCGAGCGCGAGCGCGGTGTCCTCGATGGTGTGGTGGCTGTCGATGTGGAGGTCGCCGTCGGTCTTGACCGTGAGGTCGAACAGGCCGTGCCGTCCGAGCTGGTCGAGCATGTGGTCGTAGAAGCCGACCCCGGTCGAGACGTCGGTCGTGCCCGTGCCGTCGAGGTTGATCTCGACGGAGACGGAGGTCTCCTTGGTGGTGCGTTCCACCCGGCCTACGCGGGTCATCGGCTGTTCTCCTTCATCACTGCGCGTACCGCGTCCAGGAACGCGTCGTTCTCCTCGGGTGTGCCGGCGGTGACCCGCAGCATGCCCGGTACGCCGTTGTCACGGACGAGCACCCCGTGGTCCAGCAGCCGCTGCCACACCGCGTGGGCGCCGCCGGGGCCGTCGAAGCTCCCGAACTGCACGAAGTTGGCGTCCGAGGCGGTGACCTCGCAGCCGACGGCGCGCAACTCGGCGACGAGCCGGTCCCGTTCGGCACGCAGCCGCTCGACGTACCGCAGCAGCGTATCGGTGTGCTCCAGGGCGGCGAGCGCGGTGGCCTGGGTGACCGCCGAGAGGTGGTACGGCAGCCTGACCAGCTGCACCGCGTCCACCACCGCCGGGTGCGCGGCGAGATAGCCCAGCCGCAGCCCGGCGGCGCCGAACGCCTTCGACATGGTGCGCGAGACGACCAGGTGGGGCCGGCCCTCGGTCAGCGGCAGCAGCGAGGCGCCGTGCGAGAACTCGACGTACGCCTCGTCGACCACGACCAGGGAGGGCTTCGCGGCCTGCGCCGCCTCGTACACCGCCAGCACCGTCTCCTCGGGGACGGCGGTGCCGGTGGGGTTGTTGGGGGTGCAGACGAAGACGACGTCGGGCGCGTTCTCGGCGATGGCCTCGCGGGCGGCGGCGACGTCGACCGTGTAGTCGGCGGCGCGCGGCGCGGAGACCCAGCCGGTTCCGGTGCCCCGGGCGATCAGCCCGTGCATGGAGTACGAGGGCTCGAACCCGAGGGCGGTCCTGCCCGGCCCGCCGAACGCCTGGAGCAGCTGCTGGATGACCTCGTTGGAGCCGTTGGCGGCCCACACCCCGGCGGTTTCCACCGGGTGGCCGGTGGTCCGGGTGAGGTAGTGGGCCAGCCCGGCCCGCAGCTCCAGCGCGTCCCGGTCGGGGTAGCGGTTGAGGCCGCGCGCGGCCTCGGTGACCCGTTCGGCGATCCGCGCCACCAGCTCTTCGGGGAGCGGGTACGGGTTCTCGTTGGTGTTGAGCCGGACGGCGACGTCCAGCTGGGGGGCGCCGTAGGGCGACTTGCCCCGCAGCTCGTCACGGACCGGGAGGTCGTCCACTCCCAGCGCGTGCGGCTCCGGGGCGCCGGCCACGGCCCCGGCGGTTCCGGCGGTCCCGGTGGTTCCGGCGTTGCTCATGACGCCGGCACCTCCACCGGCCCGGTGGACGCCGGCTCGGGCACCTTCCAGCCGAACCGGGCCTTGAGCGCCGCGCCGTGCGCGGGCAGGTCCTCGGCCTCGGCGAGGGCGACGACGTGCCGGGTGACGTCGGCGAGCGCGTCACGGTCGTAGTCCACGACGTGGATGCCGCGCAGGAAGGTCTGGACGGACAGCCCGGAGGAGTGGCAGGCGCAACCGCCGGTGGGCAGCACGTGGTTGGAGCCGGCGCAGTAGTCGCCCAGCGACACCGGGGAGTGCGGTCCGACGAAGATCGCGCCGGCGTTGCGGACCCGCGCGGCGACGGCGGCGGCGTCGGCGGTGAGGATCTCCAGGTGCTCGGCCGCGTAGGCGTCGACCACGGCCAGTCCCTCGTCGAGGCCGTCGACCAGGACGATGCCGGACTGGCGGCCGGTGAGCGCCTCGGTGACGCGCTCGCGGTGCCGGGTCCGGGCGACCTGGGCGGTGACCTCCTCGGTCACGGCGGCGGCCAGCGCCTCGGAGTCGGTGACCAGCACGGCGGCGGCCAGCACGTCGTGCTCGGCCTGGCTGATCAGGTCGGCGGCGACATGGGCCGGCTCGGCCGTGTCGTCGGCGAGGATCGCGATCTCGGTGGGGCCCGCCTCGGCGTCGATGCCGATGCGGCCCTTCAGCAGCCGTTTGGCGGCGGCCACCCAGATGTTGCCGGGGCCGGTCACCAGGGAGACGGGGCGGCACTCCTCGGTGCCGTAGGCGAACATCGCGATGGCCTGGGCGCCGCCGGCGGCGTGGATCTCCTCCACGCCCAGCAGCTCGCAGGCGGCGAGCACGGTGGGGTGCGGCAGCCCGCCGAAGGCGGCCTGCGGCGGCGAGGACACCGCCAGCGAGGCGACACCGGCCTCCTGGGCGGGGACGACGTTCATCACCACGGAGGACGGGTACACGGCGTTGCCGCCGGGGACGTACAGCCCGACCCGGTCCACGGGCACCCAGCGCTCGGTGACGGTGCCGCCGGGCACCACCTGGGTGGTGACGTCGGTACGCCGCTGCTCACGGTGGACGATGCGGGCGCGGCGGATGGACTCCTCCAGCGCGGCGCGCACGGCCGGGTCCAGGGTGCGCAGGGCCTCGGCGGCGACTCCCTCGGGGACACGGACGGTCTCCAGGGTGACGCCGTCGAACCGCCGCGCGTAGTCGATCAGCGCCGCGGTCCCCCTATGGCGCACGTCCTCGCACACCGGCCGCACCTGGTCCAGGGCGGCGGCGACATCGAGCTCGGCGCGGGGCAGCAGCGTGCGGTCGATCCCGGCGCCGGAGGCGACGGAACCGCGCAGATCGATGAGGTTCAGCACCCGTCCAGTCTCTCAGACGCGTTCCGGGGGCTGGTCGCTCATCCCACTGTGTGATACGTCCGGTGACCGGCGCAGCGATAGGGTGGCCCGCTGTGACCACCACGCAGCTGCCGCTCTTCCCGCTGAACACCGTGCTGTACCCCGGCCTGGTGCTGCCGCTCAACGTGTTCGAGGAGCGGTACCGGGCGCTGATGGGCGATCTGCGGGACATCCCGGACGAGGACGACCGCGCGTTCGGGGTGATCGCGATCCGCGAGGGCCACGAGGTGGCGCCGACGGCGCTGGGCCTGCCGGACGGCGATCCGCCGCCGGCGGCGCCGGGCGCCGGGTTCGCCACCGACCCCAGGGACTCCTTCCACGAGGTCGGGTGTGTCGCGGACGCCTCCACGATCCGGGAGCGCCCGGACGGCTCGGGTTTCGAGGTGGTGGCGACCGGCACGACGCGGTTCCGGCTGCTGTCGGTGACGGTCGGCGAGCGCTATCTGACCGGCGAGGTGGAACTGCTGGAGGAGGAGGACGGCGAGGGCGCCGCGCCGCTGGCCGAGGGGGTGCTGCGGGCCTTCCGCGAGTACCAGCGGCGGCTGGCGGGCGCGATGGAGCGGACGCTCACCTCCGACCAGGAACTCCCCGACGAGCCGTCGGTGGTCTCCTACCTGGTGGCGGCGGCCACCCTGCTCTCCACCGCCGACAAGCAGAAGCTGCTCCAGGCGCCCGACACAGCGACCCGGCTGGCGCGCGAGCTGAAGCTGCTGCGCCGCGAAACCGGGCTGATCGCCAAGCTGCCGTCGGTTCCGGGCGCGGACTTCACGCAGCGGCCGACCTATCTGAACTGACGCCGCGACGGCACACACGGCGCGGCGCGGGCTGTCCCGGGCCGGCCGCACCGGGGAAGGGACGGGGACCATGGCGAAGAAGAAGCGCGGAGCCGCGGAGCGCGGGCCGGGCGGCACCCCGGCGACGGTGGCCGCCACGGCGGCCGGTGTCGCGTTCACCGTGCACTCCTACGAGCACGATCCGGCGGCGCCCTCCTACGGCGAGGAGGCTGCGCGGGCCCTGGGCACCGAACCGGCGCGGGTCTTCAAGACGCTGGTGGCGGAGGTGGACGGCCGGCTGACGGTCGCCGTGGTGCCGGTCGCCGGCTCCCTGGGGCTGAAGGCGCTGGCGGCGGCGGTGGGCGGCAAGCGGGCGGCGATGGCCGACCCGGCCGCGGCCGAGCGCTCCAGCGGGTATGTGCGCGGCGGGATCTCGCCGCTGGGGCAGCGTCGCCCGCTGCCGACGGTCGTGGACGCCTCGGCGCTGGACCACCCGACGGTCTTCGTCTCGGCGGGGCGGCGCGGGCTGGAGATCGAGCTGGCTCCCGCCGACCTGGTGCGTCTCACCGGTGCGGGCGTGGCGCCGATCGCCGCCTGAGCCGGCCACGCTCACCGCGGTCAGCCGGTCACCGGGTCACCCGCTGGCCACCGCAGTCACCCGGCCGGGCGATCTTCGGCGGGCGTGTCGCCGCCGGGCCGGCCCGCCCGCCTCCCGTCACTTCCAGTTGGGGAACGGCTTCGGGCGGGGTGCCGGGTCGCGCGGGCCCCACATGGCCAGAGCGGCCGCGTGGCCCGCCAGCGCCCCGAAGGGCAGGCCGAGCAGCGCGGTCTTGGCGATGACCTCGCGCGGGGCGTTGATCACTCCGCCCGGTTCCAGGTCACGGCCACGGTCGATGACCTCGGCGCGGGGCGGTTCCAGGAGGACGCCCAGCCGCCAGGCCAGCAGCGCGCCCAGTCCCGCGCCGACGGCGAGCCCGAGCACCAGCAGGACTCCCCCGCGACGGCGCAGTACGAAGGTGAGCACGCCCAGGACCACTCCGACGCCGAGTCCGGCGAAGAGGAAGGTCCCGTCGGCGGCGATGGCGCCCTCACCCTCGGAGTTCTGCGGGTAGAGCGCCTCCCCGTTGGAGACCAGGGCGATCGTGGGCGCCAGCCAGTACCACAGGAGGCCGACGGCGGCGCCGCCGATCAGGGCGACACCGACCAGTGCCAGCAGGCTGTCCCGCAGTTCGCTTCGCCAGCCGGCGCCTGCCTTCGGCGGGCCGGTCTCGGGGAGCGTGGCGAGCCAGGGGTCGTGTGCGGGTCTGCCCGGACCGGGGTTCGGGTGGCCCGGCGCGGGCTGCGGTTCGTTCACCCGGCCATCCTGCCAGCCGGGTGCACCAGTTCGGCGTCTGGCACGTCTGTTCGGGGGACCCGGGGGTGCCCGTCGCCGCGTCAGCGCCCGGCGGCTCGGCGGTAGGCCCAGGTGGCCAGGGCGAGCGCGAGGGCGCCGGTGACGGCGCAGACGGCGAGGTTGGCACCGACCGAGCCCCAGTCGGTGGCGGGCCCGAGGACGGCGGCCAGCGCGTCCACGCCGTAGGTGGAGGGGAGCAGGTCGCGCAGCCACTGGACGGGTTCGGGCATCCGGGAGGCGGGCAGCACGCCGAGCAGCAGCGCGGCGGACATGCCGAGCTGGCCGCAGAGCGTCGCCAGCTCCGCTCGTGGGGCGAGCAGCCCGAGGGCGGCGCCCAGTCCGGCCAGCGCGGCACCCGCGAGCGGTACGACGGCCAGCAGCAGCCACAGTCCGCTCAGCGGGAGCTGGTACATCAGGCAGCCGGTGACGGCGGTGACCAGCACGCCGGGCACCGTGAAGGAGGCGTAGGCGGCGGCCGTGCCGAGCGCGACCGCGGCTCCGGGCACCGGCAGGGTGGCGTAGAAGTCCAGGCCCCCGGTGGCGCGCAGCTGGCCGAAGTACTGGGCGAGCAGGTTGAGGGCGACGAACGCCACCACCAGCACGCTGGAGCCCGCGACCACGGCGCGCGCCTCGTCACCGGGGCCGGCGTCGATGACGCCCCGCATCAGGATCATGATGCCGATGGACTGGAACGTCGCGACGAACAGCAGGGGGATGCGCGCCACCCGGGCGCGGGAGAGCTGTGAGCGGTAGACGGCGCCCATGGAGGGCCACAGCCGGGCCTGCGGGGCGAGCGGCGCCGGTCCGGCTGTGGCCCTCCATGGGCGCCGTCTACC
>NZ_BHZI01000031.1 GCF_004305975.1 Streptomyces otsuchiensis | reverse complement strand
ACCCGCGCGGAGTTTGCTGTTTCTTTGCCATCGCCCGATCGGGCGATGGCAAAGAAACAGCAAACTCCGCGCGGGTGGCAGTGGTGTGGACCTGTGCCGCGCCGCAGGCACCCGGATGCGGGCGCGCGAAAGCGGGGAGCGCCGGTCGCGCTGTGCTACGACAAGATGACCGGCGTCCATTGACGCGGACCTCACCGAAGAAGTACCCCTGTCATGCGCTCGGTTTCGACATGGACACGGCACGACCCCACAACCCCCACACCCCCACGCACGCCACGCACGCCACCCGGGAGACCGCCTTGCCCACCCCCACGCCTCGCCGTCCACGGACGCGCCGTCACCGCACAGCCCGGCTGGCCGCGACCGGAGCGGCCCTCGCCGTCGCCCTGCCGCTGCTCCACGCCGGGCCCCCGGCCGCCGCCGACGCCGATACCGGCACCCTCCAGGCGGCGTTCACCGAAGCGGCCGAACGCCACCAGGTACCGGAAGAGGTGCTGCTGGGCGTGGCCTACCTCCAGTCCCGGTGGGACGGGCACCGCGGCGCCGCCAGCGTCGCCGGCGGGTACGGGCCGATGCACCTCACCGACGCGCACACCGCGCTGACCGCCGAGGCGGACGCGGGCAACCACCATCTGCACGGCGAGGAGGACCCGCGCGGCGACACCGGGCGCCCCCTCGACCACGCGCACGCCCCCACGGACGCGGTGCCCGAACGCGCCGCGCTCCCCGAGCGGTTGCAGACACTGGACCGGGCGGCCGACCTCACCGGGCTCGACCCCGATGACCTGCGGTCCAGCAACGCGGCGAACGTACAGGGCGGCGCCGCGTTGCTGGCCGCTGCGCAACACGACCTCGGGCTGGAGACGAGCGAGGACCCCGCCGACTGGTACGGCGCCGTCGCCGCCTACGCCTCCAGCGACTCCCGCGAGGCCGCCGAGTCCTTCGCCGACGAGGTGTTCACGGTCATCGCGGAGGGCGCGCACCGCACCACCGGCGAGGGCCAGGCCATCGAGCTGACACCCACCCCGGTCCGGCCGCGCACCGAACAGACGGAGCGCCTCGGACTGCCCGAGCGGCAGCGCGACGAGCGCGTGGAGTGCCCCCGCTCGGTCTCCTGCGAGTGGATCGACGCGGCCTACGAGGAGTACGAGCGCGCGGACGGCTCCCTCACCTACGGCAACCACGACAAGCACGACCGTCCGGCCGGACAAAGCGTGGAGTACATCGTCGTCCACGACATGGAGGGCTATTTCCGGCCCTCCATCGGACTGGTGCAGAACCCGGAGTGGGCCTCCTGGCAGTACAGCCTCCAGGCGTCCGACGGGCACATCGCCCAGCACATCCCCGCGAAGGACGTCGGCTGGCACGCCGGGAACTGGTACGTCAACGCCACCTCCATCGGGCTGGAGCACGAGGGTTTCCTGCGCTCCCCGGACGCCTGGTACACGGAGGCGATGTACCGCTCCTCGGCGCGGCTGGTCCGCCACCTGGCGCGCGAGCACGACATCCCGTTGGACCGGCACCACATCATCGGCCACTACAACGTGCCGGGCGTCGGCCCCGCCAACATCCCCGGCATGCACACCGACCCCGGCCCGTACTGGGACTGGGCGCACTACTTCAAGCTGATGGGCGCCCCGGTCACACCGAGCGCCGGGCCGCGCAGCCCGCTGGTCACCATCCGCACCGACTACGACAACCACCGGCCGGTCTTCACCGGCTGCGACCCCGAGAACGCCGCCACGACCTGCGAGCCGCACGGCTCCAGCGCCGTCCGGCTGCACACGGAGCCCTCGCACGACGCCGGCCTGGTCCCGGACATCGGCACCCACCCCACCACGGGCGGCACCTCCGGCATCTCGATCTACGACATCGGCGCACGCGCCTCCACCGGGCAGCAGTTCGCGGTGGCCGACCGCGACGGCGAGTGGACGGCGATCTGGTTCAACGGCGAGAAGGCGTGGTTCCACAACCCGCGCGAGCAGCGGACCGCCGTGCCCTCCAAGGGCTGGACCGCGACCCCGAAGAAGGGCGTCGAGCGGGCCCAGGTCTACGGGGTGGCCTACCCGGAGCCCGAGGACTACCCCGACGGGGTGCCGGTGCGGGCCTTCGAGCCGCTGCCGTACGAGTTCCTCGCCGGCCAGAGCTACGCGGTCGGCAGGGGCGGTGAGGCGTTCGACGGCGAGTTCTACTCCGCGACCACCTTCGACCCCGCCGACCACCAGGTGGTGCGCGGCCAGTCCTACTACCAGATCCAGCTCGGCCACCGGCACGCCTACGTCAAGGCGTCGGACGTGGACGTGCGCCGAGTCCGCTGACACCGGCGCGACGCCACCCCCGCGCACGCCCGCTCTCGCGCACGCCCGCTCTCGCCGCGACCCGCTCGTTGTCGATGATCCGCGCCGGGGTCACGTTCGGACCCCGGCGCGGAGCGGAAGGGCGGTCATGCGATCCAGCGTCTCGGTGTCACGCGGCACCGCCGGCGGGACGGCCACCCTTGACAGAACGCACGCTCTCGAAGGCACGGGCCAGTCCCTCTGAACCGTGGCCGGCATCGATCTGCTGACTGATCAGCGCTTGCACTGCCGCCAATGTCGAGGGATTGACGCCCTGTTCGTCGCTGGCGCGGATGATGTGTGTGAGGTCGGAGAACTCAAGGCTCTGCTGGCCAGGGGCGGTGTAGTCACCGGCGTCGATGACTGCCGCGTATTCGGCGAATCCGTTCGTCATGGCCTGGATGAACGGCGTCTGACGGGCGGCGAACTCCGATGCGGTCATGCCTTCGGACCCCACCATGGCAGCACCGTGGAAGAAGCCTGCGAACATCTGGTACATACCCGACAGCATGGCCAGGTCGACCAGCGAAGCCATCCCCGCGTCCGGACCCTCGTAGACGCTGGTCGCCCAGGAGTCGAAGAGGTGCCGGTGCTGGTCGAACAGCGTCTGCGACCCGCTGTAGAAGACCAGTGCCCCGGGGGTGCCGATCATGGCCGGCACCGCCATGATCGCGCCGTCGAGGTAGGCGATGTCGTGCTGCGAGGCCCAGTCGGCGAGCTCGCGTGCCTCGTCCGGGGTGGTGGTTGTGAGATTGACCAGGGTGCGACCACGCAGTTCGTCGACCACCGGATCGAGGGCCTGGTGAACCGATGGGTGGCGAAGCAGGCAGGCGACGACGAGTGGGTGCGCGACCACCGCTTCGGCGACGGTCGCGGCGGCCTGCGCGCCTCGCTCGACGAGCTTCGTATCCCGCCCGGGAGTACGGTTCCACACCGTCACGTCATGACCGACACCGAGGAGCCGTGAGGCGAGTGCGTCACCCATGGCGCCCAGTCCGAGCATCGTGACGCCAAGGCCTGCTTGAGGGGTTGCGGAGGTTGCTGACATGCCCCCATGCTGAAGCGGAACCTGAAGCAATGGGAAGTACCCACTATTTACTGGGGTACTTACCAAAAAGTAAGTGAGGAGAACGGATGACGACGCCAGGGCGGCGCACAGGACCGTACATCTGCGGCATCGACGCCGCGCTCGACGTCGTCAGTGGCAAGTGGAAAGGCCTCGTTCTGTGGGAGCTGCACTCCCATGGCACGCGCCGATTCGCGGAAATACGTCGCGCGCTCCACGGAGTCAGCGAGAAGATGCTCACCCAGCATCTGCGCCAGATGGAAGAAGACGGTCTGATCCATCGCAAGGTCTACGCGGAAGTACCCCCGAAGGTCGAATACTCACTCACCGAAGCGGGCGTATCGCTCAACGAAGCGCTACTGCCGCTCGGCGACTGGGGACGAGAGCGACTCAGACGAGAGGGGCTGACCGTCAAAGCCGCCGCGACTCCGACCGCGTCGACAACGCCCTGACGCGCGACAGCTCCTCCGGGCCGTCCGCTCCCCCTTGCCCGTTCACCTGCTGGCACTACTCTTTGTCGTGCCGCGTGACCAGCCGCAGGAGGGCTCTTGCATCCGAACGAGATGGCCGTACTGGGCTTGTCCGCTGAGGAGGAGCTGATCTACCGCCATTTCCTGCGCGAGCCCGGAACCGACCCGGACACTCTCGCGCAGCGTCTGTCCCTCGACGGGCCGGCGGCGGCGGAGGCGGTCGAACGCCTGCGGCTCATCGGCCTGTTGCGGGCCGGAGCGGCGCCCGGACAGGTCACCCCGGCCGACCCGGAGACAGCGGTCGCACGGCTCACGGAACTCCGACTCCGCTCCCTCTACCGGGAGATCCAGCGCATCACGCAGAGCCGCCACATCCTCGACATGCTACGCGCGGAGACCGGGGTTCCCCTGCCCACTCCGCGTGGCATCGAGCAGCTCAACGACTGGCCCGAAGTGCGCACCCGTATAGACGACTTGGCGTTCTTCGCCCGGGAGGAGATCCTCTCCGTCGAGCCCCGGGTCGAGATCCCGGCGGAACAGCTCAGCCACACAAGGCAGTTGAACCTCCGCTCGCTGCGACGCGGCGTCCGGCTGCGGCACGTGGTGGTGCGCGGGGCGCTCGACCGCCCCTACACCGTGGAGTACCTGGGCGAACTGGTCTCCCACGGCGCCCGGGTACGCGTCGCGGACGAGATCTCCGAACACATCCTCGTCTACGACCGGCACGCGGCCCTCGTCCCCATCGACCCCTGGAACACCGGCCGCGGCGCGCTGCTCGCCCACTCC
This sequence comes from Streptomyces otsuchiensis, assembly GCF_004305975.1. Classification (GTDB taxonomy): domain Bacteria; phylum Actinomycetota; class Actinomycetes; order Streptomycetales; family Streptomycetaceae; genus Streptomyces; species Streptomyces otsuchiensis. The sequence goes on along the minus strand of NZ_BHZI01000031.1, from coordinate 23,919 downwards.
AGCGGCCTGGTCAACAACCTGGTGACGCTCTTCGAGAAGATCTGGGACCAGGCCGAGTCGATCTCGGTACTGCTCCAGAAACCCGAACTGGACGACGGCGTCCTGCCCGAGGCCAGCCGCCGCGTCCTCACCCTGATGTGCACCGCCGGGAAGGACGAGAGCGCCGCACGCGACCTCGGCGTCTCCGTGCGCACCTACCGGCGCCACGTCGCCGACGTCATGCAGCGGCTGGGAGCCGCGAGCCGGGCCCAGGCGGCGCTGCTGGCCCGCGAACGCGGCTGGATCTGACCCCTCGGGGCGGCGGCGCCTGCCCCGGAACGGTGCGTCACCGGCCGTTCCGGCCGCTCCGTCCGCTCCGTCCGCCCTGAGGAGCTGCCGGCCCGTGCTCAGGACGGACCGGGAGCCCGGTCCTCCGCCCAGCCGAGCAGCGCCCGGTCCGCCAGCACCTCGCGCAGCGCCCGCCGGGCGTCCCGGCGCCCGGCGTCGTCACTGACGGGGATGCGCAGCCGCACCCGGTCCGGCCGGATCTCCGTGCAGCTCCCGCCGTGGCCGGGGAGCAGCGCCAGCAGCCGGATCGCGGTGGACTCACCGCCCGGCGCGGAGGCGTCACGACGGACCGCCACCACGTCGAGGTAGCCGGCGTGCGGCCCTGGCCACTCCCGGCGTCCTCGTGGCTCGGGCACCCGCCCGCCCACGGGGCAGGCTCCGGTTCCGCTTTCGGTCCCGGCTCCAACTCCGGTTCCGGTTCCGGGGGAAGCCCCTGCGAGGTGATCGGTGTCCATGACGTCCTCCTCACTCCGCGAAGGCGCACCGCGCCGCGTCCGCCAGTGCCTCGATCCCGGTCGGGAGCGCGGTCCGGACGTCCGGAGCGTAGTGGGCCGAGTGGTTGGCCGGGAGCGACTCCGCTCCAGGTGCCGCGGCCTCGCGCCACTGGGCCGCGCCGACCGTGCCGAGCATCCAGTACACGGACCGGATCGCGCCGTGGCCGTGCAGCGCGGCACCGTCGGCGCCGAGCCACGGGAAGTCCTCGGTGGCCATGCCGCCGGGCCAGTCGCCCATGCGGGCGGCTCCCAGCCGTGCGGCCTGCGCCGCGTGGACGGCACGGGCCAGCGCCGGGTCGGCGGCCAGGACCGGGGAGGACGGGCCGCGCCGGATCTCGGGCTCGGCGGTACAGCCGGAGGCGACGGACTCGGCACGGACCACCCGCTCCACGGCGGCCGTCATCCGGTCAAGCGCCTCCTCGGTGAACGCCCGCAGGGTGATGCCCAGTTCGGCGTGGGCCGGAATGACGTTGGCCTGGTCACCGGCACGGAGCCGTCCGACGGTCAGTACCGCCTGCTCGGCCGGTGAGGTCTCGCGGGAGACCACCGCCTGGAGCCGCATGACGGTGGCGGCTGCGGCCACCACCGGGTCGACGGCCAGCTGCGGCGTGCCCGCGTGACCACCCCGTCCGTGCAGCGTCACCTCCAGGGTGCGGCTGCCCGCGAGCAGCGGCCCCCGGGCGTGCGCGAGCGTCCCGGCGGGCAGCGGCGCGCAGTGCTGCGCGAGCACGACATCGGGGACGGGCACCCGGTCGTAGAGTCCGTCGGCCAGCAGCGCGCGGGCACCTTCCAGGGTCTCCTCCGCCGGCTGGCCGAGGAGGACCAGCGTCCCCGACCAGGCTTCGCGCTCACGGGCCAGCACGGTGGCGGCGCCCGCGAGGGCGGCGAGGTGCAGATCGTGCCCGCAGGCGTGCATCACGCCCGGGACCCGGCTGGCGTACCGCAGGCCCGTCCGCTCGGTCACGGGTAGGGCGTCGAGTTCGGCGCGCAGCAGGACGGTCGGCCCGTCACCGTTGCGCAGGACCCCGGCGACGCCGTGCCCGGCAGGGTCGGTGGGGCCAGACGGGTCGGTGGAGTCGGGCGGGGCGGGGGGTCGGCCGAGGCCGCGCAGCACCTCGCACCCCTCCGCCTCCAGCCACCCGGCCAGCAGCGACGCCGTCCGCCGCTCGGCGCCGGAGAGTTCCGGGTGCGCGTGCAGATCGACGTACCGCTCGACGGCGGTCCGGAGCACATCGGCCGGCACGGCCATCGGGACTCCCTTCGTCCGGCTCTCCCCCGGGGCCGTCGAGCATCCTCCCCGGCCGCGTCAGCCGGCCGTCGCTTCGCTGACAAGCGCTGACAGCCGGGTGAGACCGCCGTCCGGCCCCAACTGGCAGCGGCTGCCGCTGCAATGGGACGGCGGACAGGGTACGCCGGAGCGGGGCCTTCGGCACCTGCCGCCCACCGCCCCGTCCCCCCACGGGTGGCGGCCCGGTCCCGCGCGCTGCCGCGGTGCCGGGCCGCCGTTTCTTCCAGGCGCGCGGCCCGGCGCGCTTCGGGCGGTCCGCATGCCAGGTCGAAGCGACGCCCGGCGCGAGGTGACGCGACACGACGCGCCGCCGGTGTCAGTCGGGTGACAGCGGGAGGCGGGCCGATGTGGCGGCGGTCCGGGCTGCAATGAGAGGGCGTTCAGGGCGCCGGACCAGCCGGCAGCCCGCTACGTCTGAGGAGACGCCATGACGCAGAAGCCGGAACTCGCCACCCTCGCCGACGAGATCCTGGAGCTGGAGTCCGAGACCTTCGAGATCTCCGAGTACTCCGACGACGCGGAGATCGTCCTCGCGGGCTCGACCTCGACCTCGTCGACCTCCACCTGCTCCAGCACGACCAGCACCACCTCCTGCAGCGCCTGACCTTTCCGCGCCGCGGGATCAGCCCCGGTCCGGTACCGCACGTGCGGGCGGTACCGGACCGGTGTCCGGAGCGGGCACCGGCGTCGGCACGCGCGGGGGCGCGACCGGCACCCATCCGCACCGGCCATCCGGAACGCGACGCGAGACGGCACCGCAACGCGCGACGGCACCGCGACGCGAGACGGCACCGCGCACCGGCAGCACGGCGTGACGTGACGGCCGCCGCGCTCCCCGCCGAACGACCGGCGGCCCCCACAGGGCTGGGGCCGCCGGCCCCGTCGGCGGTCGCGGTTCTGTCAGTGATGTGACAGCGATGTGAAACCGGGACAGCGCTCCTGCTGGCAGCGCCCCCCGGTGCAATGAGGATCACGCCAGGACCCGCCGGACCAGCCGGTGCGGCCGTGACGCCCCAGGGAGACGCCATGACCCCGAAGCCCGAACTCGCCACCCTCGCCGACGAGATCCTGGAGCTGGAGTCCGAGACCTTCGAGATCTCCGACTACTCCGACGAGGCCGAGGTCGTCCTCGCCGGTTCCACCTCCTGCTCCTCCACCTCCACCTGTTCCAGCACCTGCAGCACCACCTCCTGCAGCGCCTGACCCACCTCCGCGCCGCACTGTCCCCCTCATCGGCGGCGGGACGCACGGACGCACGCTCAGACGGAGCCCGGCCGGCCCGACCCGGCCGGGCATCCGGTGTTCCAGGGACGGGAGCGTCACGGCCGTGCCGCGTTCAGGCGGCCGGACGGCGGGCGGCGCGCAGGAAGAGCCAGGCGCCGCCGAGGCCGAGCAGCAGGGCGGGCAGGTCGGCACCGGCGAGGGCGAACAAGGCCGCGGCGGCCCAGACGCGCAGGGCGACGGCGCGTTCCAGCCGGGCCGTCGAGGAAGAGCCAGTGTTTATGGTCGTCACCTTCTGCGAGAGGCGGGCAGGGGGCTACGCGGCGAGGAAGTACAGGGTGGTCGTCGTCACGGCGACGGTGAGGATGGAGCCCTTCAACAGCCGGGCGGGCAGGCGGCGGGCGAGATGCGCGCCGGCGAACCCACCGGCGACGGCGCCGACGAGCATCCCCGCCAGCAGCGGAAGGTCGCCGCGCACATCGGGCACGAAGAGGAAGAACGCAGCCGCGCTGACGTAGATCGCCGCGAGCTGCACGAGCCGCATGGGGTTGCCGGCCGCGGCGTCGAGGCCCAGCCCCACGCTCCACAGGGACATCATCAGGATGCCCACCGCCCCGCCGAAGTAGCCGCCGTACACCGCGAGGACGAACTGTCCGACGAGGACGGCACGGGGGCCGAGCGCCCCCGGGCGTCCCAGCACGGCGGTGACGAGCCGCGACAGCCGCCCGCCGAGCGCGAGCAGCAGCGTGGCGAACGCCAGCAGCCAGGGCAGCGCCGCGTCGAACGACGCGGCCGGGAGCGCCAGCAGCAGTCCGGCCCCGAGCGCCCCGCCGGCCAGGCTGATCGCCGTCAGCGCCTTCGTCGAGGCCCCGCCGAGCGGGGTGAGGCCGGCCCGGCAGACCCACGCGGACGCCACCGCCCCCGGCGCCAGCGCGATCCGCGACACCGCGTTCGCCGCGACGGGCGAGACCCCGAACGCCACCAGCGCGGGCAGTGCGACAAACGTGCCGCCGCCCCCGATGGCATTAAGCGCACCGGAAGCCACACCGACGAGCAGGATCAGCACGATGTCGTACACCTGTCGAGGATCCCCCGGCGACAAAGGGGCGCACAATGCGTAATCGCCGAACCCAGCCTTAGCCCAGGACGTAGGCTGACGGGGTGCGCTACGACCTGGACGACCTCCGGCTCTTCCTCCACACGGTGACGGAGGGGTCGATCACCGCGGGCGCGCGCCGGATGCGGCTGAGCCTGCCCTCGGCCAGCACGCGCGTCCGCGCGCTGGAACACCATGCCGGAGTGGCCCTGCTGGTGCGCGGACGGCGCGGCGTGCGGCCCACCCCCGCCGGAGCCACCCTGGCCCGGCACGCCCGCGAGGTACTCGACCGGACCGCCCGGCTGGAGAGCGCCGTGGCGAGCTACGTCCGGCCCGCCGCCGCACCGCTGCGCCTGCTGGCGGGCGGCTCCGCCATGCACCACCTGGTGCCGCGCGCCCTGGCCTCCTTCCTCAGCGTCCACCCCCACATCGACGTCACGGTCTCCGAGAGCCGCACCCCGGACACCGTGCGGCGACTGGCCGCCGGAGAGGCCGACCTGGCCGTGATCCTCGACGACGGCGCCCACGACGACGAGCTGCGCACGGAAACCCTCGGCGACGACTCCCTGGTGGTGATCGGCCAGCGCGGCGGGACCCTGTCCGGCCGGACCGCCGTCACCTACGAGGAGGTCGCGGAACACCCGCTGGTCGGACTCAACGCCGAGTCGTCGCTGCGTCAGTGGATCGAGGCGCGACTCGGGCCGCACTCCCCCGCGGTCCGCTACCGCACCGTCGTCGCGGGCCCCGGCGTCGTGGTGGACCTCGCCGCCGCCGGGGTCGGGCTGGCCATCGTGCCCCGCCGCACCTTCGGCCCGGACCAGCCGCTGGACGTGTGCGAACTGCTGGAACCGTGGGCCTCCCGCGAACACCTGCTGGCCTGGGGAGCGGGACCGCTCCGCGACGCGACGGCGCTCGCCGCCCTCGCCGACCACATCCGCCACGCCACCCGGGCCCGGCCGGCCTGATCCTGCCGCCGTGACCCGATTGGCCCGCCCGCTGCGGCGCCCGACCGCTCAGTGCACCTGAAGGCCGGTGGACGGACGCGGACGGGTGACGGTGAGGGTCGCGGCGGGCTGGAGGGTGAGCCGGGACGCCGCGTCGAGCTCGAGCCGCACGACACCGCCCCGGTGCTCGGCGAACGTGACGGTCACTGTCCGGCCGCCGACGGAGAGGAAGTCGCCGATGCGGATCTGCGCGGCGGGAAGGTGCAGGCTACGGGCCCTCAGTGCGGTCACGACGACTCTCCGGGCCCAGGAGCGGGACGCGTTTCCCGGAGCGCCGAGTTGAGGGCGGAAGCGTCCTCCCGGGTGAGGTTGCCGAGATGCACCAGGTAGCCGCCGCGACGGCAACCGTCGCACGGGTCGAGTACGTCGATGTCATCGAGGCGGACGCCGAGGTCCTTGATGTGATTGAACAACTCCCTGGCCACGTCTTCCGTTTCCTCACGGTCGGAGTTGGCGAAGCTGATCTCTTCGAACATGTCTTTCTCCAAAAGCATTGCGGTACAGGGGTGTTCAGCAGGCGCGCAACAGGCGCCGGGCGGGGGCGTCGCGACGGATCGGCCGGGCGGAGAGCGAGTAGAAGACGTCCACCTCGCCGAACCCGCAGACACGGTCGGGGCCACGGGAGTTGGCGCTCACCGGGCGGCCCCGGTGGAGCGCGTCGAGCTGAACGCGGTGGTGGTCGGCGTCCTCCGCCCACTCACGGAAGGTGCGGCCCGGGTTCCAGTCCGTCGCACCCATGACGACGAGCCCATGGGCGGCGAGCGGCCCGCCTCCGGGCGACGGGTCGAGCGCGTCCGCGATCCTCAGCGCCTGGCAGCGCAACCACTCCAGCGCCGCCCACGGGGTGTCGGCCCAGTGGCCACCGAGGTGCCACTCGCCACCCGCGTCCGGGCTCCGCACAACGGTCTCGCACCAGTACCCGTCCACGCGCGGCCGGTGGCTCACCGTGGGGGCGAGTTCGAATCTCGCGAACCGGTATCGGTCGGACGGCATTTCCTCAGCACCTCCAGGTGTTCGTCGATCGCACGGGCCAGGGCCGCGCTGCGGGCAAGCAGGTCGGCGAACGAGTCGTCCTCCGACGGGGGTTCGGACTCCGTCCGGTCCGAACGGATTGCGTTCACCGGCCTGCTCCCCTGTGCACGGACGGCACCGGCCCCGGGCGTTCCAGCAGCCTGGTGGTGATCATGGGGTGACCCCTCGCTCTGGTCGGCCCGCGTGGGCGATGCCCGACCGCTCCCGGGCCCGGACGGCTTCTCGATGCACCAAGACTCCCCCTAGTGATCACGCGCTCGCTAGGGGTAACTTCATCAATCGCGGGGGCATTGAAGGATGACCCACTGATACGTCTCGGAGCGGTGCACTGGTGGCAGGCAAGGGCAAGACGTTAGACCCCAAGAGCTCCGTCGCGGCGCTCCTCGGAATGAAGGTGCGGCGAGCACGTGAGCAACGGGGCCTGACACAAGCGGCGTTGGCCACCATGCTCTTCACCGCACCGAACCGGATCGCCCAGATCGAGCTGGCATCCGATCCCCCGACCTTCAAGATGATGAAGCAGCTGGAACAGGTCCTCGGCCTGGAGGATCAGCTCGAAGAGCTGTGGCACCTGATCGGAACCCAGCCCTACCCGAGCTGGTCGACTCGGTTTCTCCAGCTCCAGGCCAAGGCCAAGGTGATCTACGAGTTCGGCCACATCGTGCCGGGGCTGCTCCAGACCCCGGGCTATGCGCGCGCACTGATTGAGGCCGACCAGGTCTACGGCGAGTTCGAGGTGGACGAGCGAATCGACCAGCGAGTCGCGAGGCAGGCGATACTGGACTCCGACTGCCCTCCCTGGCTCTGGGTGGTTCTCGGAGAGGCCGCGTTGCTTCAAGTCGTTGGATCTACTGAAGTGATGCGAGACCAGTTGGACCATCTGCTAGACATGGGCCAGCGGAAGCGCGTACACATCCAGGTACTGCCGTTCTGCAAGACCGAGGCGGCCGCTCTGTCCGGCTCGATCTCGATCCTCCAGCTACCCGACGGAGGCCGCTTCGCCTATACGGAAGGCATCCACTCCGGGAAACTCATGGAGGATCAGGACCAGGTGACTCGTCACGACGTCCTCTACGACCGCCTCCAGTCCAGAGCACTGGACGAGGAGGCGTCGGCTGACTTCATCCGAACGGTACTGAAGGAGCGCTTTACGTGAGCATCGACCATCAGCCCAACTGGCGCACCAGCAGCTACAGCGGTGCGGGCGACAACAACTGCGTCGAGGTGGCGGACAACCAGCCGCAGGTCATGGTCCGCGACACCAAGCAGTCAGGCCACGGGCCGACCATCGCCATCTCTCCTTTCGCATGGCGGCAGTTCACCGCGACAGTGGCGGCGGAGAGCTTCCGTCTCTGACAGGGCAGCGGCCACCACTTGTGCAGGCGAACGTCACTTGCGTGGGCCCCGCCGTACCGGCTCGGCCGGAACGGCGGGGCTCTCACATCGCGCGGCAGGTGATCGGCTACCCATCTGTCCGCGTGAAGCCGAAGGAGCGGGATGAGTAGACGTCGATGTGGCCTCGCAGTTGTCGTGGCCGCCCTGATCGCGTGCACCGCCTGCTCCGGCGGCAGTACCGACGAAACGTCGGAGACCGCCCGCCCGGAGCCTTTGCGGGAGCTGCCCGAACTGGAGCTCTACGGTGCGGAGTCAGCAGCCGCGGCCAGTGTGCTCGACCCCGGGGAAGCCAGAGTGCTGGCCACCGCGCAGACAGGCGAGGAGACGCTCGTCTTCTTCACTCAGGACGGTTCCTGCGGCCTCGGCCTGGTGCGGACCGACCGTCCATCAGAGGTCGCGCTGCGGTTGACCTCCGAGGCGGGCTCGTCGGAGCACGGAGGCCAAGGGCGCCACCCGGGCGGCCCGTACCGCCAGACCAGCTCAAGCGGGCCTGACGGCAGGTGGTCGGCCGTGCTGTGCGGCGAGCACGCGATGGTCGTCGAATACGCTCCGGTCTCCTCCGCCGACGACATCGGCGACCTGGCGGGCGAGGTCGATTTCGTCACCGGACTGCCCGGCGACACCACAGTTTTCGCCGTCGCCGACGCGTCCCGAAGAGACCTCATCCTGCGCTCCACGACTGCGGACGGCTGAGGTCTACTCCTGTAGGGCGGTGCCACATCCGTGTGGGGGATGAGTTCGCCTCGCCCCCGGTCGGGTTCTGCAGGGCAATCCGGAGCGTGAATCGTGAACGCGAATCACCAACCGAATTCGCAGACCCCCACGGCTCCATCGTCTCTTACGAGAGCTGGTACATCGAGGTGACGGACAACCGACCGCAGATCTGGATCAGTGGCATCAAAGGCGCAGGTCACCGTGCCACCATCACGGCCCCCTCTCGCCACCTGGCGGCAGTTCACAGCAGCAGTGACGGTCGAATGCATCCGCTTCGGACGCGTCAGCGTGCGCACACCAAACCTGGTTCGACCCGCTCTACCGGCCGAGCGGAACGACATGGTCTTGCGTGCGAGCGCCGAACCGGCGACACTCCAAAAGTAACCACCCGCACACGGAGGGTATGGGCTATGAGTCGACAACGCACCGAAGCACGGGCAGGCGACGGCCTCCCCGGCACACCCTGGACCCCACCCCCGGACCCACCGTCGCCGGACGGTGAATCCCCACCCGGCGACGGCGATCACCGCAAGCCGAGTGGTGCAGGCGGCGCATGACCGCGCCCCCCGGGTCGCCCACCGACCGGGCGCTGACGGCTGACGACTGGCGAGCGCTGTTCGCCGTCGTGCCCCGGGAGTTGTTCCTTCCGGGGCTGGTCTGGCAGCACGACATGGCGACTGGCGTCAGCGTGGCGGTGGACCGCGACGCCGACCCGGACGGCTGGCTCGCGGCAGCCCGTGGCAACGACCCGATCGTCACACAGTGGGACGACGGCGACCACCACGGTCCCGGGCCCGGCACGCTGCCCACCAGCTCCGCGTCCATGCCCTCCGTCGTCGCCGCGATGCTGGAGGCCGCCGCGCTGACGCCGGGGATACGGGTGCTGGAGATCGGTACCGGTACGGGCTGGACAGCCGGCCTGATGGCGCGGCGCCTGGGCGAACACGCGGTCACCTCGGTGGAGGTGGACCCCGAGGTCGCCCGTCTCGCCGGGGCGTCGCTCCACGCGGCCGGGCTGCGCCCCCGGCTGGTCGTCGGCGACGGTCTGGGGGGCGCACCGGACGGGGCGCCGTACGACCGGCTGGTCTCCACCGTTGGCGTGCGGCAGCTCCCGTCAGCCTGGCTCGGCCAGGTCCGGGCGGGTGGGCTCATCGTCACGCCGTGGGGCACCCACTACAGCAACGGCGACGCTCTCGCCGTCCTCACCGTGAACGAGGACGGCACCGCCTCCGGCCGTTTCGCCCGGCCCCTGGAGTTCATGAAAGTCCGGTCCCAGCGGCTGGCGTTCCCCGACTTCGGGCCGGGGCTCGGACCGGTGGCCGACTCGGAGACAGACGACGTCCCACCCGATCACGGGCCCCGCCGCCCCTTCACCTTCGCCGCCGGACTCCTGCTCCCGGGAGTGACCCACGCGGTACAGCCACTGGAATCCGGCGGTCGTACGTTGTGGCTGTACGCGCTGGACGGCACCGCGTGGGCGAGTGCGACCCGCGCCGCCGACGCCACGGTGACCCGAGTACGGCAGGTCGGTGGGCGGCGACTGTGGGACGAGCTGGCCGGCGCCCACGCGTGGTGGCGGGCGGCCGGCGAACCCGGCAGCACCCGCTTCGGCATCACCGTGGGCCCCGACACCTTCACCCCCTGGCTGGACTCCCCGGACCACCGCGTTCCGGCGGGCTGAACGGATTCAACTCGCTGACGACCGACTACCTCGGGCCATGCGGGACGGACGCGCAGGTCCCGCCACGGCACCAGCCACAGCCCCCGCCTGAACGACATCGTTTTGCTCCCGGCCACGACCATCCGGGATGTGTCTTCGTGGCCCGCACCGCGATCGACCTGGACGAGGCAGATCGTCGCCGAGGTCCTGCAAGATCGCCAACGCATCAACACCTGGCTCCGCACGTTCGGCTACCTGCACGCCGACGAAGGCCCTTCGCCCGCGCGCATGAGGTCCAACGGCACGCCCTGAACGCAGGCCTCCACCATGCTCTGTCGCTCGCCGAGCCTCTGATCACCGCGACCGCCGAGCTGGACCGTGTGACGGTCCGCCATCACGACGGTGACTTCGACATGATCGCCTCCCTCACAGCACAGCCCACCAAGTGGCTGACAGCGCCGGGCCACGCCGTCCACGGACACATCGGTCTGCTGACCGGGCACCGGCCCGAGAAGCAGCACAAGAGCGCTCGTGGTGTAGTCCTGCGCCGAACGGGCGGGGCCTCGATCGCCGCCCCACAGCCGTGCGGGCGGTGGTGGGGCGGCGGCTCCGGCTCAGCGGTCAGCTGCCGGGTGTCAGGGGAAGGGGTGGGGGGCGAGTTTGGGTTCGGCGCCGGCGAGCTTCTGGCGGAGTCGCGGCAGCTGGAGGGCGCGCTGCCGGTTCCAGCCGAAGTCCAGGGGCAACAGCCCGGGGACGGTGGTGGAGACGGTGTGCAGTCCCATCCGGGCCTGTTCGGGGGTGGTCTGGTCGACGGCGATCACGTCGTGGCCGGCGCCCGCGAGTTCGTCGCGGAGCAGGTGGAGGTCGTCCAGCAGGTCGCCGGTGCGGGGACGGCGCTCGCTCCAGTCGGCGAAGACCTCGGCGATCGGGCGCGCCGGCGCGTCCTCCAGGTATTCGGCCGCGTAGGCGGTCATGCGGGGCAGTCCGTAGAGCTGGGCGTGGTCGGTGAGGTGTTTGACCTTGCTGAAGTCCTCGGCCAGTCCCTCCAGTTCCTCACGTCGCCCGGCGACCTGGAAGGGCAGGTGCGGGATGTAGGTCAGTACCTCGGAGAGGGCCGCCTCCAGGGTCTCCAGCGGGTCGAAGCCCGCGGCGGAGGCGAAGGAGAGCGTGCCGGGGCCGCCGTCGCGGCGAACAGCGAGGGCGGTGACCACGGGGATCGGCAGGTCGGTGCGGTTGTCGTAGGCGTGCACGTCGTAGCCGTGGAGCGCGGCGCGGTCCAGCATGGAGCGGACGGCCCGCCCCGTGCCGAGGGCCGGGTCGATGCGGGGCATCCGGGCCCGGGTGTACCAGGAGACGAGGAAGGCGTCGCGCTCGACGAGTTCGAGCAGACCGTAGAAGATCGCCTCTTCCAGGCAGCTTCCGGTGGCGCAGCCGTTGGAGCACTCGAAGACGAAGTTGTCGGCGGCGAGCCCGGCGCTGTAGTGGACGAGCCGGGAGGGGACGAGGATCGGGCGTCCGGCGCGCAGGGAGTAGCCCCAGATCCAGGGGATCTCCCGGTCGGGGTCGAACGGGCTTACCAACGGGTCCTGTTCGTAGGTGGCGGGCGCGTACTCCCCGCACACGCGGGGGTCGAGAACGGCGTGCCGTCCCTCGCGCCAGCGCAGCGCGCGGTAGGAGCCGAGGACGGGGGCGGTGCCGCGTCGTCGATGGGTCCCGGCGTAGCGCTCCAGGCCCTCCAGGTAGGCCAACTTGCGGCTGGTTCCGTAGGAGTTGGCCTGACCGCTCCAGGTCACGTCGTTGAGTCCGGCGTAGCCGCGCACGAAGTGGGAGCCGGAGACGGGCGCGGTGGTGGTGGAGGCCGGGTTGAGGTGGGTACCGCCGCCGAGGGCGCCGCAGACGGGGTTGGCGAGCGCGGCGGCCGGGAGGTCGTAGTCGTCGAGGCCCCGCACGCGGTAGCCGTCCACCGTCGGTTTGGGGGTCGGGGTGAGGTCCATCCAGGCGGACTCGGCGGTGTCCCGGCGGATCGGCACGCAGTGCGGGCAGAGGGGTTCGGGAAGCAGGGGGACGGTGACGAGGGCGAGGGTGACGAGGTCGACGCGGGTGACCTGCGGCAGGTGGGGTTCGGCGGGCGGCGTCGCGGTGGCGAGGGCGCGCAGCGTGTGCCAGACGGCGTCCACGGCGTGGTCGGTGAGGACGGGCCAGCCGTCGCCGCCGCCGGGCTGGTAGCCCAGCTCCAGCGCCTCTCGCTCGGACCGGCTGCGCAGCCGCTGCCAGCGGATGGCGAGGCACTGGCCGCAGGCGGTGGCGTGGGCCGTGGCCGGGGCGGTGGAGCCGGAACCGGGGGTGCCGGACGGGTGGGCCTCTCCGTGCCCGTCGGGGCCGGGCTCCCGGCCGACATCGGCGATGGCGCGGTCGGCGCCGGTGCCGGTGCCGGTCCCGGCCGGGAACCAGGGGCCGATGAGCACGGCGCGGGACGTCAGGTGGACGGTGGCGGCGGGCCGGTGTTCGGCCCACAGGTCTGCGCCGGTGCCGAGGGTGTCGGTGGCGCCCAGCGGCACCACGGTCGGCGCCGCCGCCCCGGGCAGCGCGGGGCCGCGCTCGGCCGCCCAGCGGTCGGCGAGCAGCCGCTCCAGCCGGTCGCGGGCGGCGGCGAAGGGGCCGGGCCCGGTGGCGGGCGGTCCGGCGGCCGGTGCGTTCGCGCTGGTGGCCGTCGTCATGAGTGGTTGCTCCAGCGGAAGGTCCGGGCGGCGATGGCGCCGAAGACGACGGTGAAGGCGACCAGGCCGGCGCAGCCCACCGCGATGTCCCCGAGGTCGCCGGAGCCGACCAGCGCGGCGGAGATCGCGTCGTTGAAGTAGCGCAGCGGCAGCGCCCAGGACAGCGTCTCCATCCAGCCGGGCATGAACTCCATCGGGAAGAAAGAGCCGGAGAGGAACGCCATCGGCACCATCACGCAGTTGGCGATGGCGGCGACCGCCTCGGGGGTGGAGGCGATGGAGCCGACGATGACGCCCATGGCGAGGAAGGCGGTGACGCCCAGGACCAGGATCGGCAGCGCCATCGGCCAGCGGGAGTCCAGTTCCATGCCGAAGGCGGGCAGCATCGCGACGGCGACGAACAACACGGCCTGCACCACGCCGATGACCAGCGCCAGGGTGTAGCGGGAGGCGAACACGGAGACCAGCGAGGTCGGGGTCATCCGGATCAGCCGCAGCAGGTCGTCGCGCCGCCACTGCATCAGCGCGAAGCCGACGCCGAAGACGGCGGCGTTGCCGACGCCCCAGGACAGGACGCCGGGTGCGGTGTAGCTGATGTAGGTGCGTCCGCTCTCGGCGACGTCCTGCCCGGAGAAGATCAGGCCGAAGACGACGAGGAAGATCAGCGGGAAGGCGAAGGTGAAGAAGAGGGTGGTCTTGTCCCGGACCGAGGCCCGGTAACCGGCCTGGCTCAGGGCCGTGTAGGCGCTCATGCGGTGCTCCGTGTGGGTCGTGAGTCGTGGGGTGGGCGGCCGGTGCTCGGGACGGTCGGGATGCTCGGGAGAGTCGGATGGTCGGGACGGGCCGGTGCGCGGACGAGGGACGCGTCGGTGCCGCGTGGGCTCAGGACGGGCCGGTCAGCTGGAGGTAGACGTCCTCCAGGCTGACGGTGCGGGTCTGGACCCCCTCCAGCCCCGCGACCTTGGCGACCTCCGCGAGGGCCACGCCCGAGTCGGAGGTCCGCAGCACCACCATGTCGCCGTCCACGGTGACGTTGGCGACGCCCGGCAGCGCGCGGGCCGTCTCCAGCGGCAGCCGCGCGGCGGGCACCAGGAGCCGGGTGTCGCCGGTCCCGGCGGCGATGAGCCGGCCCGGGGTGTCCAGGGCGGTGATGGCCCCGCGCACCATGATGGCGACCCGGTCGCACAACTCCTGTGCCTCGTCGAGGTGATGGGTGGTGTAGATGATGGTGCGCCCGGCGCCCTTGAGGTCGCGGAGCACCTGCCAGAGGTCACGGCGGGCCTGCGGGTCGAGGGCGGCGGTCGGCTCGTCCAGGAAGATCAGCTCGGGGTCGTGGACGAGCGCGGAGGCGATCGCGAGGCGCTGCCGCTGGCCGCCGGAGAGCTCGTCGACGCGGACCTCGGCCTGAGCGGTGAGGCCGACCGTCTCCAACGTCCTTTTCGCGCCGTCTCGTTCGACGCCGTAGAGGGCGGCGACGGTCTCCAGGTGCTCGCGTGCGGTGAGCCGGACGAAGAAGGCGGAGGACTGGGTCTGCACGCCCAGGCGCGGCAGCAGCGCGGCGTCCCGCTTGGAGGGGAGGTGGCCGAGGACGGAGACGGTGCCGGAGTCGGGGCGGCGCAGCCCCTCCATGATCTCGACCAGGGTCGTCTTGCCCGCGCCGTTGGGGCCGAGCAGGCCGAAGAACTCGCCGCGCGGCACGGTGAACGTGACGCCGTCCACGGCCGGCTTGGAGCCGTAGCTCTTGCGTACGTCCGCGAGTTCGACGGCCGGTTCCCCGCTGCCCGGCGGGGTGCCGCCCGCTTCGGCACCGGCGGAAGCACCGGTCGACGATGCGCCGGGCGTCGGGTCGGGGGATGTTGGCTGCACGTGGTTCTCCTTGGTCGGGACGGCGCTCAGGTGGCCGTCAGCAGTGCGTGGAAGAGCAGGCCGACGGCCATCACCAGGACGCACACCGAGACGACGACGAGGGCGGCGTATCCGCCGTAGACGCGCTGGGCGCGGGCCGGGTACGCCGCAGCCGCCGGGTCGCGACGGGCGGCGAGCATCGTCCAGGTCCGGGTGGAGGACGCCAACTGAGCTGTTCCCAGCAGCTGTTCGGTGATCTTGTAGCCGTCGAGCGGGGACAGCGGCACCAGCATGGCGAGCGCCTGGATCGTACCGAGCAGCAGCAGAGCGGCCAGCAGGTCGGCGGTGAGGTCGTCCAGCGGCGCCAGCAGCCACAGGGCGCCGAACGGGAGCAGGAAGAGCAGGTTCGTCACCGCGCCGGCGGCGGCGGTGGCGATCCGCTGCCACCGTGTGGCGAGGTAGGGGAAGTCCTCGACGGTGCAGTACATCATCACCAGCGGCAGCCGCCAGCGCAGGCCGATCTCGCCGACCCGGCCGCCGTAGTGGCGGGCGGTGACCCCGTGGGCGAGTTCGTGCAGCGCGGTGCTCAGCCACAGCAGGCAGACCAGTGCCAGCACCATGGCCGGTTCGCCGAAGGTCCGGGCGGTGCCCGCCGCGAGGTCGCCGAAGCGCGCGAGCGCCGCCACCTCCAGGGCGGCCACGGCGGCCAGCAGCGGCACCATCACCCACGAGCTCAGCAACGGGCGGAGGGCCCCGTGCAGCCGGGTGGTGGTGCGGTGGGCGTCGGCCACCATGCGGATCGACCCGGACAGTGCGGTGTTGCGCCGCGGACTCGGTTTCGCGTCAACGGAGTTCGCCGCGTTCGCCGCGTGGGGGGAAGCGGGCACCGGCTCCGGGGAGCCTTCCAGGAGCCTGCGGGTGCCGAGCATCCCGAGCATCTTTCCCCAGTGCTCCTCGCCCAGCCGCTTGCCGAACTCATCGGCGTAGTCGGTGCCGAGCTCGTGCAGGGTGCGGGTGCCGTCCATCCGGGAGATCAGGAAGTGCTCGCGCGGCCCGACCTCGAACGCCCTCTCCGAGACCGGGTCCTTGACCAGGTGGACGGTGCGGGGTCCACGCAGCAGGGGGTCGCTGAGCAGCACGCCACCGCGCAGCCGGGGACGGTAGCCGGCCGCCGCGTCGCCGCCGGTGGTGGTCGTGCCGGTCACGCCGCCTCCCCCGCCCCTCCGGCGCCCGCCGTCTCCATCGGGTACTCGCTCAGGGTGCGGCCCAGCATGTGTGAGAGGTATGCCTCGTCCTGGATGGTGACATGCAGCCGGTTGTTGGTCATGTGCATATACGGCGAGAGCAGTCGGCGGAGCGCGTCGGCGGGATCGGTGACGACCTGTTCCCGGTCCTCGTGGGCGCCCCGGAAGACCAGCTGTCCGGACTCGGCCAACGCCACTGCCCGGTCGCGTAGTTCGCGGCTGTGGTCGGCCCAGCCCGCGAGGAAGGCCGGCAGCCGCCCGGTGGCCGTGGCACTGGCGGTGTCTCCGGACCCGGCGGCCTCGTCGGCGGCGGTGACCGCAGCACGCGCCCGGGTGTACTGCGCGGCGAGTTGCGGCGCGACGTCGTTGAACCGCCGGTCGTACTCGGTGGAGCCGACGAAGCCGGTGTTGGGGAACGCGCGGTGCCAGAACTGGTAGTAGCTGTCCATGTACTCGGCCAGCCGCTCGCGGGTGGGCAGGAAGGCGGTGGACATCACGGTCATCAACTGGGCGGCGGTGCCCAGCAGTACGGTCCGCAGGTGGAGGTTCTTGGTGCCGAAGGCGTCGATCACCAGGTCACTGGAGCGGCGGAAGTGCCATTCGGCGAGTTCTATCCCGGCCGGGCCGCCGTACTTGGCGTACTCGGGCTCGTAGGGCACCCGGCGGAAGGTGTTGTTGGGCTGGAGGTTCATCCGGCCCTCGGCGTCGGTGTACTCGGCCCGCTCCACGCTGGAGAACTCGATCTCGAAGAGCTTGTTGTAGAACTCGTTGAGGAAGCCGGAGTCGACCTCGTAGAGCGCGGGCCGCTCGGCCAGGAACCGGGCGAGTGCCTCTTCGGTGCGGCCGCGCACCTCCTCGGCGGCCTCCGGCCGGGCCGGCTTGATCCGCAGCCGGATGTGCGGACCCTCCAGCCAGTAGTTGATGAAGAAGTACCCGGCGAGCAGTCCGTCGGACTCCAGCTCGGCGACCAGGGGGCGCACACAGTTCAGCAGCAGCGGACGGGGGTTGGCCGCGTAGTAGATGTGGGTGGCCTGCCAGGCGCCGGCACCGTCCGCGCCCGTGGCCGTGGCCGTGGCGGCGGTCGAGGGTTTCGGGTCGGTCGTCATCGGGTCTCCCCAGCGGCTTCGGGTGCGGACACATACACAGGTGCGGACACGTCCGCGTCACGGGCCAGGACCGGAGTGACGGTCTCCACGGCCAGTTCCGCGACGTGCGCGCCGCGCCGGGAGACGGCGTGCAGGCTGTCCTCGTCGGGCAGCATCTCGCGGAAGGTCACGGAGGCTTGGGGGTTCTTGAGCAGCGCCTCGAACGCCATCAGCGACAGCGCGCTGGCGAAGTCCAGGTACTGGGGCTTGGCGGCGGTGCCGCCCCGGGCGCCACCGCCGGTCACGGTGGCGAAGACCTGTCCGGGGAGCCGGTGGTGTGCGCGCCAGCGCTGCCAGCCGAGGAACCAGGCGGCGTCGGTGGATTCGGGAGTGCGCAGCGGCAGTACGGCCGCGTCCGCCGTCCAGGAGCGGCGGGAGAGGACGACCCTGCCGTGGCGGACGCGCGGGCGCCGGGTCACGCCGTCCACGGCCCGCGACTCGGGGACACCGCCCCAGGGGTCGATCCGCGCCATGGACGTCGGGGAGAGCAGCAGCAGGGTGCGCGGGATCTCCGGCAGCGCCAGCGGGACCAGATAGCCGAGGTAGACGGGGATGACCTCGCGGTCCAGCCGCAGCGACCGCAGCACCAGCCGGTCCTCGGCGAGGTCGTGGTCGAGGACCAGGTCGTCCAGCGGGATGCGGTACTCGGCCGGTACCGGCGAGGTCTCGCCCGGGCAGACGATCTCGTAGTCGGTCAGGCGGCCGTGCAGGTTGAGGTTGCTGGTGACCGTGCCGCCGGTGACCTCGGCGAACACCGCGCCGGGCGGCTGGAGTTCGCGTGCCTGGTCGCGCAGCCGGCCGGCCAGCGTGGGGGCGTCGCCCTCGAAGCAGTGGGTGAACCGGCTGAAGGGAAAGGACAGCCCGCCGAAGGAGCGGTTGAGCACCAGCGTCGGATCGCCTCCCCCCGACGGCTCGGCCAGCTGGAGATGGTGGCTGTACAGCGCGAACCGGGGTGCCGCGTCGCCCAGTTCTGCGGAGACCTCCGCCATCAGCTCCGGGCTGAGGACCACTTCCTCCGCGTCGCCGTCGCGCTCCCACAGTTCCTTCATCCGGCCGCCGAAGAGGGAGCGGGCGGCGTCCAGCGACTTCAGCCGGGGCTGTCCCAGCCAGTTCTCCTCGGGCACATAGCGGCCGTCCCGGTCGAACGGGGTGCGCCGGGAGGTGAAGGAGATGTACTGGTCGAAGAGGTCCTCGTGGAAGTCGTGGACCAGCTTCAGCAGGTCGGTGCAGCGCCCGCCGCGGCCGTAGCGGGCGACGAAGAAGCCCTGAAGGGTGATGCGTTGGGGCAGCGTGACGTCGAACGCGGGCAGCACGCTCTCCACCGCGCGCAGCGAGCCGGCCAGCATGCCGGACCAGGCGGGGTAGGGGGTGCGCAGTTCGGGGCCGACGGCGTCCTCGTAGAGCACCGTCTGCGGCACTCGCGGGTTCTCCGCGCCCAGCGACTCCTGCACGGACCGCAGTCCGGCGCGCAGTTCGGCGACGAGCGCGCGGCGCTGGCCGGCGGAGGCGCCGGGGAACCGGTCCAGGCAGTCGATCGGGCCGCGCAGCGCCTCGGCCACGTCCAGCGCCCAGCCGCTGCCGAGGTCGGCGAGGGAAAGCGCGAACGCCCGCAGTGGGTCGGTGTCGTGGACGCCGGTGCGCAGCGTCGGGGTCTGCACCATGCCGAGTCCGAGCAGCGCGGAGAGGTACTGCTCGCACTGCTCCTCGTCGGCGTTCTCCTCCTCGGCCAGCCAGGCGGCGAGTTCGCCGTAGCGCAGGGTCTCCCGCTCCTCGAAGAGGCGCAGCATCTTCTCCAGCGTGCCGCTGCGCCGCAGGAAGAACAGCCGGTCCTTGACGGTGTCGAAGGTGACGGCGGTGTCGTCGTCGCCCGCGGTGACCCAGCGCCGCACGTACCGCACCCGGTCGGCGTCGCGGCCCCAGCCGGAGGCCAGGGAGACCGGCAGGTCGGCGCGGCGCGCGGGGTCGGCGAGGACGGCCTCGGCGACGCGGTCCAGGGCGAGCACGTTCAGCCGGGGGTGGCTGGACCAGGAACCGTCGGTGCCACCGTCGAGGTCCAGGCCGCGCGGGTGCGGGCCGGGGGTGGCGGGGTCGGTGAACTCGCCGAGGCCGACACCGGTGAAGGTGGAGAAGGGGCTGGTCTTGCACGCGGTCCGGTAGAGGTAGGACAGCAGGGAGCGTTCGGCCTTCCGGGCCCGCTTGTCGGGGCGGTCGGGCGCGGACCGTATGAAGGCGTCCAGTTGGGCGTCGAGCGTCGGGGAGGCCAGGAGCACGCCCCTTCGCAGCCGCTCCTCGCGAGCCAGGCGGCGCAACTCCGCTCGTGTTTCGGTGAGTTCGGCGGCGAGCACGGCGGCGCCGTCGGCCTCCAGGGCGGCGAGCCGGGCGCGGTCGGTGATCCAGGCGCCGAGGATCTCGCCCACCTGCGGGCGGCGGGTGTGGACCAGGGCGAGATCGCCGTCCGGGTCACGGGGCAGCCGGTTGTTGAAGACCTCGCGGCGCAGCCGCAGCAGGCGGCGACGGTCGGCCGTTACTCCGCCACCGCCACCCCCGTCGCCGGTGCGGTCGCCATCCGTGTCACCGGCCTGCGGCTCCTGTGCGACGAGGTCGTGCAGCAGGTCGCCCAGTTCGGCCCCCGCCGCGGCCAGCCGCGCTGTCTCGGTGAGGACGGCGTCGGCCCACTCGCGGGAGTCCGGGCAGCGCAGCCGCCGCACCGAATCCACGGGCAGGCCGGCGACCCGCGCCATGAACGTGCGGTTCACCGACCACGGGCGCGGTGCGCCGCCGGCGGGAATGCCGGTTGAGGCGGGCGGCGCGGGGGCGGGAGATGAAGCGGGTTGCGTCAGCGCGGTCGGCTGGACGGGCGGCGTCACGGCGGTCTCCTTCCGGTACGGAGGTCGGTCAGGCGAGTTCGTAGCGGAAGTCGGCGGGGCTGGTGCGTTCCCGTCCGACCATCATGATCAACAACGGTGACTCACCGCGCTCTTCGAGACCCAGCTCCTCGGTATAGGAGACGTTGTCGAAACCGAGGGCGACCCCGCAGCCGATGTCGAGCGCCGCGCAGGCGGTGTAGGTGGCCTGGGCGGTCGAGCCGATGAGCGAGTTGGCGAGCCGGTAGCCCCGGTCGCCCGTGGCGTCGAGCACCGCGTGGACGCGGGCGGTGGAGACCAGCACGGCGCCCGCCTGCTCCAGGTTGTAGTTGGAGAGGAAGTAGTTGCGCTGGAGGAAGGCGCCCGCGTTGCCGGCGGTGATCCGGCGCAGGGAGGGCCCCTCCGGGTCCTGCGCGTCGTAGGCGTAGGCGCCCGGTTCGACACCCTCGACATGGCTGACGAAGACGTACAGCCCGGTGAGGGCGGGCCCTTCGGCCGGCGGCTCGGTGTCGCCGCCGAGGGAACCGCCGGCCGCGGCGGCGGCCAGGCAGGCGGACAACTGCGGTGCGCTGAGCGGGAGTCGGCGGTCGAAACGGCCGAAGCTGCTGCGGCGGGCCCGCAGCGCGGTCCGCACATCGGTCTCCAGGGGCTCGGGCTCCGGGAGCGCGACGCGCGGCAGTTCGCGGTCCGGGGCGGGTGGCACGGCCGCCGCCAGCGCGGCGGCGGCGGGCCGCTCGGTGGCATGGGCCGACGTCAGCCGCTGCATGGTGGTCACGGCGTCGAAGGTGGAGACGCGACGCGAGCGCTCCACATCGCGATGCGCGACGGCGACGGCGTCGAGAGCGGCGGACGGGGCGGCGGGCACGTCGGTGACGGCCACATCGGCGGCTTGCTGTTCGACGCGGCTGGCCGCCGGGGCGGCGCGCCGTCGTCCGGTGTCCGCCCAGCGCAGCGGCACCACCGCGAACACCCCCTCCTCCAGCGGCCCGACGCCCAGCAGCTCCGCCAGACGGCGCTCGTCGAACCACAGCGCCGGCTCGACCTCAAGACCCCGCGCGCGGGCCCACATCCGCCAAGTCCCCAGCAGGGCGCCGAAATCCATGGAGACCACGTGGAAGGAGAAGCTGTTGTACTTGAAGGCGTTCTGCCAGAACTTCACGCCCAGCACCAGGTACTGGTCGGTGGGCGGCCCCGGAGCGCTGTCGCCGAGGGCGTCGCGCACCCGGGCGCTGACGTCGCCGGTGAGCAGCCGCTGCATGGTGTGCCGGGCGGTGGAGTAGTAGTGGACGCCGGGCGTCAACGGCCCGGAGGCGCCGGAGACCCAGTAGACGCTGACCGGGTACAGCCCGCCGCCGGAGGCGGTGCCCCGCGACCAGTTGGCCATCCGGTAGTGCGGCAGCGCCGCCAGGTCGGAGTTGGCCTGCACGCCGAGTCGGCGGCCGGTGAGGCCGTAGGAGTCACGCAGCATCCCGCCGAGGCTCCGCAGGTCGAAGCCGTCGGGTTCGGTGGCGGGTGGCCGGGGGTCGAGACCGAGGCCCTGGCGGAGCGAGGCGGCGGCCGGGTAGTCGCCGTCGGGCAGCGGCACCGTGTCGGTGCCGGGGTAGAGCTTGCCCTTGCGGGGCCCGTCGACCCAGTCGGGTACGTGGTCGACCGGTTCCATCGGGTTCCGCCCGCGATGCATGATCGCGGTGGCGTAGGCGTGGGCCTCACCCATCGAAGTGCTCCTTCTGCTGCGTGACGCGGGCGGTTCGTGCGGTGGTGACGGCGGTGACAGCGGCGACGGTGGTGACGGAGGTCGGGGGCGGGGCGGTGTGCGGAGGTGGCGGGATACCGATGTCAGGGGAAGGGATGCGGCGCCGGGTTGAGATCGTCCGGCTCCAGCTCCCTCTCCCGCAGTCCGGCGGCCCGCAGCGCGGTCCGCATCCGGGGCATCCGCAGGGCGCGCTGCCGTGACCAGCCGAAGTCGATGGGCAGCAGCCCGGGGACCATCACGCTGACCGTGTTGAGTCCCAGCCGCCGCTGCTCGGGCATCGTCTGGTCGACCACCACCACGTCGAACCCGGCTCCGGTGACCGCCTCCAGGCAGGCCCGCAGATCCTGGTGGACGTCGTCGGAGAGGGCCGGGACCGATCCGTCGCCGAAGGTCTCCGCCATGGACCGGGCGGGCCGGCGCGGTTCGCCGGGCGCGCCGATGAGGAACTCAGCATGGCGCCCCATCTCCGGTACCCCGTACACCAGCGGGTGGTCGTGGAGGGCGGTGACCTTGTCGAAGTCGGCCGCCATCGCGTGCAGTTTGTCGTGGTCGCGCTCCAGGCGTTCCGGGAGGTTGACCGAGTCGGTGGCGATCTCGCACAGCGCTCCGGCCATCGCCGACTCCGGGTCGAGCCCGGCCCCGGCGCCGAAGCACATCCGGCCCGGCCCGCCGTCGTGGCGGACCGCGACGCCGGTGACCACCGGGATCGAACGGAAGCTGATCCGGGTGTCGAAGAACCGGGCCTCGTAGCCGTACATCTCCAGCCGGTCGACCATCTCGCGGGTGGCGCGCCGGGTGGAGCTGCGGGGGTCGATCTCGGGCAGCGCGGCTCGTCCGTACCAGGTGAGCAGGAAGGCGTCGCGTTCGACGACCTCCATCAGGCCGAAGTAGACGGCCTCCTCCAACGACCCTCCGGAGGCACAGCCGTTGGAGCTCTCCTGGACGAACCGGTTCTCCAGACCCGGTGAGTGGTAGTAGCTGAGCACCTCGGGCACCAGCACCGGCCGCTCATCGCGCAGCGAGTAGCCCCACACCCACGGGATCTCACGGTCGGTGGTGAACGGAGCGACCCGTGGGTTGGCTTCGTGGAACTCCGGTGAGTACAGGCCGACTTCGCGCGGGTCGACGAGGCGCTCACCACGCGCGGTCAGCCCGTCGAGCGAACCGCGGACGACGGTGGCGGCGCCACGCGCACGCATCCCCGCGTACCGTTCCAGCCCCTCCAGGATGCCCACGCGCACGCTCTCGCCGAACGTGTCCGCGTGCCCGCCCCAGAAGGTCTCCCGCAGATAGTCGCCGGCCCGCATGGTGAAGCAGCCGATCGTCGCGGATGTCGAGGTCGAGGAGACGTCGTAGACGACCGAGGGGCCGAGCGCACCGCACAGCGGGTTGGTCCACGGCTCGGTCGGCAGGTCGTAGGAGCCGATCTCCCGCACCCGGGAGGCGCCCGGCCGGTGCTTGGGCGCCGGCCCCAGCCGCAGCGTGGCGCGGTCGGCGCTGTCCGGCTCGGCGTGGGCGCAGCGCGGGCACTCCGGGTCGGGCACCAGCGGGTAGCCGCGGACGGTGAGCGTCTGGAGGTCGACCAGCCACACGTCGTCGTACGGGCCGGCGCCGCGCGGCCGGTCCCGGTCCCGTTCGGCGGCGATCAGGGACGCCAGCGCGTCGACCGCGAACGGCGTCACATAGGGGGAGGCGCCGACGGCCCGGGTGCCCGAGCCCAGCTCCAGTGCCTCCCGCAGCGGCAGCGAGCGCACACCCTGCCAGCGGCGGGCCAGGCAGTGCGGGCACGCCCGCGCACCGGGCAGCGGGCCGACGACCGCGTGGCGGCCGTACAGCGCGACCGGTACCCCGGTGTCGGCACCGTCGCAGCCGTCGCCCGGCTCCCCGCCGTAGCCGCCGTACCGCTGGGCGCCGGGGGCGTAGGCGTCACGGATGCCCAACTCCCTTACGGCCACCGCAGTTTCCGGGCAGCCCAGCCCGGCGAGCGCCCGGCGCAGCTGCCCGGCGAACCGACGGCAGGTGAGCGCGGGTGAATCGGCCGCGGGCGTACCCGTGGCACCGGGCGCGGGTCCGGGCGTCGGTCCGGGCGCGGGTGTGGGTGTGGGGGTGGGTGTGGGCGG
>NZ_BHZI01000030.1 GCF_004305975.1 Streptomyces otsuchiensis | reverse complement strand
AACCAGCTCTCCCCCGTTTCCCCCGCCCCGGTCAGGCGACCAGCTCACCGAAGGAACCGTCGCGGTCCCCTCCGTGGCTGAGCGTCCGGTCCTCGCGCAGCCGGCGCAGGGTGCGCCAGATGCTGCTCTTGACGGTGCCGACGCTGATGTTGAGCGTGTCGGCGATCTCCGGGTCGGT
Organism: Streptomyces otsuchiensis; assembly: GCF_004305975.1. GTDB lineage: Bacteria > Actinomycetota > Actinomycetes > Streptomycetales > Streptomycetaceae > Streptomyces > Streptomyces otsuchiensis. The sequence goes on along the minus strand of NZ_BHZI01000030.1, from coordinate 29,219 downwards.
GCGGCCTTCGTAGTAGCGGAGCACCAGCATGGTGCGCTGCTGTTCCGGCAGCCGGGCCAGCGCCTGCCACAGCACGGTGCGCAGTTCGGTGCCGCGCATCGTGTCGTGCTCGCCGGGCGACTCCGGCAGTTCCTCGGTCGGGTACTCGTTCAGCTTGCGGCGGCGCCACGCGCTGATGTGCAGGTTGGTCATGGTGCGGCGGAGGTAGCCGCCCAGAGCGGCCTTGTCGCTGATCCGGTCCCACGCGCGGTAGGTGGACAGCAGCGCCGACTGGAGCAGGTCCTCGGCCTCGTGCCGGTCGCCGGTGAGGTGGTAGGCGGTGGCGTACAGGGAGGCCCGGCGCTCTCGCACGTAGGCGGTGAACTCCGCCTCCGCGCCCCCGTCGTGCCGTCGTCCCCCGACGGCCTCCCCGTACACCGGTCCGGCGTCCGCCCGACGTCCGGCCGCCACCGTGCCCGGCGCATTCTGGTCGTTCGCCTCTCCCCCGGCGAGCGCCAGCAACGGCGGGCGCTGGAGCCCGGCACCGCGACGACCCCCAAGCCGGCTCGCGGTGCCGGACGGACCCTCGCAACGGACGGGAACCATGGTGGCGTGTGAGCGCGTGGTACTACCTGCCCTGGTCTCACTGCGCAGTGCGCTCATCCCGCTCCCCCATCGTGGAGTCCGTGCTTCGTTCGATGGGGAATACATTGCCGGGCCAGTTTCATGGCGCGGTCCTCCGACTGTCACAGCGCTGTCACAGGGGTCTCGGCGTGGCGGGCGCGGCCGGGATCGCGGGGTCCGGGGCGAGGTGCCGGCCCGCGCGGAACGGTCCGCTCCTCGGACGTCGCGTACACACGGTCGAGCGCCGCTCGGTTCATACGACACAATGACCCCGTGGCTTTCCTGTTGCTGATCGAGGACGACGAGGCGGTGCGGACGGCCCTGGAGATGGGGCTGACCCGCCAGGGACACCGTGTGATCACCGCCGCTACCGGCGAGGACGGGCTGAAGCTGCTGCGTGAGCAGCGGCCGGACCTGATCGTGCTGGACGTGATGCTGCCCGGCATCGACGGCTTCGAGGTGTGCCGCCGTATCCGGCGGACCGACCAGCTGCCGATCATCCTGCTGACGGCGCGCAGCGACGACATCGACGTGGTGGTGGGCCTGGAGTCCGGCGCCGACGACTACGTGGTCAAGCCGGTGCAGGGCCGTGTGCTGGACGCCCGGGTGCGCGCCGTGATGCGGCGCGGGGAGCGGGAGTCCAACGACGCGGCGACGTTCGGGCCCATCGTGATCGACCGGGCCGCGATGACGGTCACCAAGGACGGCGAGGACCTCCAGCTCACCCCGACCGAGCTGCGGCTGCTGCTGGAGCTGAGCCGCCGTCCCGGTCAGGCGCTCTCCCGCCAGCAGCTGCTGCGGCTGGTGTGGGAGCACGACTACCTGGGCGACTCCCGGCTGGTCGACGCCTGTGTGCAGCGGCTCCGGGCGAAGGTCGAGGACATCCCGTCCTCGCCGAAGCTGATCCGCACGGTGCGCGGCGTCGGGTACCGGCTGGACAGCCCGCAGTGAACGACGGCCGTGCCCCGGGCGCCGGCGGTTCCGCCGCGCCGGGCGACGGCCGGGGCGGCCCGGCGGGGCCCACGGCGGGCCCGGCGGGCGGCGCGGTTCCGGAGGGCGACGGCGCCGGTGGGCCCGACGGCGGCCGGGGGAGGCGGCGGCTGCGCGCTCCGGCCCGGCTGAGCAGTCTGCGGTTCCGGCTGGTGACGGTGTTCGCCCTGGTCGCGCTGATGGCGGCGGTGTCCGTCGCGGGGATCGCGTACTGGCTCAACCGCGACGCGGTGCTGACCCGGGCGCAGAGTTCGGCACTGGCGGACTTCCGCAAGTCGCTCGGCGACTCGATGGGTTCGCTGCCGGCCCGCCCCTCGTGCGACGAACTGCGGTCCGCGGCCGGGCAGATGGCCGGCAGTTCGCAGAGCTACCAGGTCGTGCTGGTGATGGAGGGGCGCGACGGCAGCCTGTGCGTGGAGGAGTCCGACCCGCTGCTGTTCTCGCTGGAGGTCGTGCCGGACTCCCTGTCCGACGCGGTGCACGAGGTGCGCGGCGGGGACAACCCGTACCACCTGTACTGGCAGCGGATCACGCATCAGGACGACCCGTACCTCGTGGCCGGCGCGCATGTGCGGGACTCGGGACCGACGGGCTACATGCTGGCGTCGCTGGTGCCCGAGCGGGACGACCTGAACTCCCTGGCGTGGTCGCTGGGGATCGCCACCGGGCTTGCGCTGTTCGGTTCGGTGATGCTGGCCCAGGCCGCCGCCGCCACCGTGCTCCGGCCGGTGCAGCGGCTGAACAGCGCGGCCCGGCAGCTCGGTGACGGGGAGCTGTCGACGCGGCTGCCGGTGCGGGGCGCGGACGAGCTGGCGGAGCTGACGCGGACGTTCAACCGCACGGCGGAGTCGCTGGAGCACAAGGTCGCGGACCTGCGTGCGAGGGAGGCGTCCAGCCGCCGGTTCGTCGCCGACATGTCGCACGAGCTGCGGACCCCGATGACGGCGATCACGGCCGTCACGGAGGTGCTGGAGGAAGAGGTCGACAACCTCGATCCGATGATCGCCCCGGCGGTGTCGCTGGTGGTCAGCGAGACCCGGCGGCTCAACAACCTGGTGGAGAACCTGATGGAGGTTACCCGCTTCGACGCGGGGACCGCCCGGATGGTCGTGGACGACGTCGACATAGCGGACCAGGTGACGGCGTGCATCGACGCGCGCGCCTGGCTGGACGCGGTCGAACTGGACGCCGACCGCGGCGTCATCGCGCGGGTGGATCCCCGCCGGCTGGACGTCATCCTCGCCAACCTCATCGGCAACGCCCTCAAGCACGGCGGGTCGCCGGTGCGGGTCTCGGTGCACGAGGTGGAACCGCCGCGTCCCGGTGGCGGCGCCACGGCGCTCTCCGCGCTGGACGACGGCCCGGTGGCGCGCAGCGGGGACGCGCCGGTCCGGGTCCCGCGCGACGGCGCGGTGCTGATCGAGGTGACGGACGCGGGCCCGGGCATCCCGGAGGAGGTGCTGCCGCACGTCTTCGACCGGTTCTACAAGGCGAGCGCGTCCCGGCCGCGGTCGGAGGGCAGCGGGCTGGGGCTGTCGATCGCGCTGGAGAACGCCCATCTGCACGGCGGCGAGATCACCGCGCGCAACTCCGCCGACGGCGGAGCCGTCTTCTCCCTGCTGCTGCCGCACCGGCCGGCCGGTGCGGACGGGGAGGACCCGGAGGACGGCGAGGACGGCGTCGACCCGGACGACGGCCAGAGGGACGGCCCGCCGGGACAGGCGGCACAGGGCACGAAGACGGCGGGGAGCGACGTGGACGACACCGACCACATAGCCGACGGACCGGACAGCGGGCGGGGAGGGCGATGACCGTGCGGCCACTCCTGAACCGGTGTCCCGCCCCGGGTCCGGCCCGCCGGTCCCGGCGGCAGCCGACGGCGGCCAGCGGCGCGGCGCGGCGCCGTTCGGCCGTCTCCGCCGTGGTGGCGCTGCTGACGGTGGCGACGGCCGGGTGCGGCATCCGCTCGATGGACGTGCCCGTGGACGACGGCCCCGCCCCGTCCCGCGCGACCTGCGACCCTCCCGACCAGGGCGGCGGGACCGAGGTCTTCCTGGTCTGCGACTCCCGGGTCGAGTCGGTGGAACGCGAGGTCTCGCGGGCGGTGGCCCCCCGGGACCAGGCCGACCGGATCGCGCTGGCCAACGTGTTGCTGAGTGAGTTGCAGTCGGATCCGCCCAGCTCGGAGCGGGCGGCGGGGTTCTCCAGCACCGTCCCGGACGACCTGCGCGTCACCGGAGCCCTCCCGGACGAGCGGGAGCCGCTGCTGCGGCTCAACTGGCACCCGGACGACCTGCCGGCGTTCGCGCTCGCCCAGATCATCTGCACCTTCGCGCAGTCCGAGGTGTTCGGGGACGACGAACCGGTGACGCTCGGCGGACCGGACGAGACCGAGCAGCCGCAGCGTCAGTACACCTGCACCGCCTCGGTCCGGCACCAGCCGGACAAGCTGCGCCCCGGCGACTCCTGAGCGCGCCCCCGGCCGAGCGCCCGGGTGGACGACCGGGCCCTGGTGAGCCGCGGGTCACCTCCGCCACTGGGAACCGGGCCGGCCGCACGGGGCGTCCTTCTGATCCGTGCAGCGTGATGACACGGCCCCCCGCGGGCCGGCAGCCCCGGACGGGCCGGACGGCCAGGTGGTGGTGGGCCGACGCGTGCGGCTGGCCGCGCTGGCCCTGACCCTGGCCCTGCTGGCCGTCGTCGGCTGGCTGACCCTGCGCCCGGCGGCGGTGACCTGGGTCGCCCCGGGCAATCTGCAGCCGTTCGCCACGCTGCGGTCGCAGTGGGAGGCCGGGCCGCAGACGGCGGCCCCGACGATCGGTGGCGGACTGCTGCGGCTGGCGCCGCTGGGGGTGCTGCTGCCGCTGCTGGGACGCGCGCTGGGCGGCCCACGGCTCACCTCCTGGGTGCGGACCGTCTTCGCCACCGGCATGATCGCGCTCGGGCTGGAGGCGCTGCGCTCGGCGGTCCCGACGAGGGTCGTCGATGTCGACCAGGTGCTGCTCGCGGCGGCGGGCGCGGCGGTGCTGCATCTGCTGGGCTACGGCTGGCTCCGCTCGCGGCTGCTGTCGCGCACCCGGCGCCGCCGGTGTCCCGGCGGTGGCGGCCGGCCCGGTACCGAGCCGGACGACGGCCCGGAGGAGAGCCGAGGCGACGGCCGGGGCGACGGTCCGGGGGACGGCCGTGCCGGACGCCGCGTCGCCGGCCGGGCGCCGGAGGGGCCGCACACCCGGCACGGCGCGGTACGGACGCGTCCCGCGGCCGGCGTGGGAGGGACGTCTCGGGGTAGGCCCCTGACATCGCACAGGGTCGGGATCGGCCACGCGGCCGACGCGCGGAGCGGGCGGTTCTCCGTACGGTGAGAGGACCGGCACCGGGGCACGTCCCCGGGTCGGCCGGAGCCGGGGCGGCCGCTGACCGCCGCTCAGCCCGGTGCCGGTGCTGACGATGTGATGACCGTACGACCGGAGGAGCGAGCACCATGGCAACGCTGTCCCGACCGAATGAAGGCCGCTGGATCGGTGGGGTCTGCGCGGGCATCGCCCGCCGGTTCGGCATGGAGGCCAGGACGGTGCGCATCCTGGCCGTGATCTCGTGCCTGCTGCCCGGGCCGCAGTTCGTGCTCTACCTGGCCCTGTGGCTGCTGCTGCCGAGCGACAACTCGGCCGCCAAGGCGTCGTGGTGAGCCACGCCACGCACCCGGCGGGCGACCGCTGACGACACGACTGAGGGCCGCACCCCGATCTTCCGGGGTGCGGCCCTGCCGCGTGCGCGCCGGGGGGTAGCGCGACGTTCTGGTGGTCCCCGCTACGTCAGGGAACCGAGGTCGTCCGGCTCCGTCAGAGGACCAGGCTGTCCAGGGGAAGCCCGCCGAGCAGCTGGGTCGGGTTCTCGGTCAGCTCGGTGGGGTTGGAGGCGGTCTTGCTGAGCAGGTCGCCGGCGGCGTTGAGCAGCTCGTCCTGACTGCCGTTCCCGCCCGGCTTGACCTGGGAGTGGGAGAGGGTCTGGTCGGCGCTGAGGGTGTCGAGCTTGTCGACGGGCAGCGAGTCGACGGGCGCCATCTGCAGCACGTCACCGGCGGTCTTCGTGACGGTGTCGGTGACGGCGGAGGCGGACCCCGCGGCGGTGACGGCGAACGCGGCACCGAGAGCGGCGGCGCCGATGGACTTCACAGTGGCCTGCTTCATGAGTAGCTACGTCCTCGTGTGGGGAATGGTGAGCAGCGGGACGCAACCTAACCAGCACGCGGCGCGCCCCGCCAAATACCAAAACACCTTTCACCCGAGGCGCGCCACTCCGGGTCGCGCTTTACGGATATCCGTACGGATTTCGCACAGCAGTGTATTTCCGCAGCTCAGCCCCTACTCCTCAGCTCACTGGAGAACAGCCACTCGGACCGAAGTGCCGCATATCCGGGCTTGATGACGTCGTTGATCATCGCCAGACGTTCATCGAAAGGAATGAATGCGGATTTCATCGCATTGACTGTAAACCACTGCATGTCTTCGAGTGAGTACCGGAACACCTGAACCAGTTCCTCGAACTCACGGCTCATACTCGTCCCGCTCATCAGCCGGTTGTCCGTGTTGACGGTGACCCGGAACCGCAGGCGCCGCAGCAGCCCGATGGGGTGCTCCGCGTAGGAGGAGGCGGCACCGGTCTGGAGGTTGGAGGTGGGGCACATCTCCAGCGGGACGCGCTTGTCCCGGACGTAGGCGGCGAGCCGGCCGAGCGTGACCGTGCCGTCGTCGGCGACGGTGATGTCGTCGATGATGCGGACACCGTGACCGAGGCGGTCCGCGCCGCACCACTGGAGCGCCTGCCAGATCGACGGGAGACCGAACGCCTCACCGGCGTGGATGGTGAAGTGGTTGTTCTCGCGCTTCAGGAACTCGAAGGCGTCCAGGTGGCGGGTGGGAGGGAACCCCGCCTCGGCGCCGGCGATGTCGAAACCGACCACGCCGTGGTCGCGGTGGCGGTTGGCGAGTTCGGCGATCTCCAGCGCGCGGGCGGCGTGCCGCATCGCGGTGAGCAGCGCGCCGACCCGGATGCGGTGACCGGCGGCGACCGCGAGCCGTTCGCCCTCCCGGAAGCCGTCGTTCACGGCCTCCACCACCTGCTCCAGGGTGAGTCCCGCCTCCAGGTGCTGCTCGGGGGCGTAGCGCACCTCGGCGTAGACGACGCCGTCGGCGGCGAGGTCCTGCACGCACTCCGACGCCACCCGGAACAGCGCGTCGCGGGTCTGCATCACGGCGCAGGTGTGGGCGAACGTCTCCAGGTAGCGCTCCAGGGAGCCGGAGTCGGCCGCCGCGCGGAACCACTCGCCGAGCCGGGCGGCATCGCTCTCGGGCAGCCGGTCGTATCCCTGCTCACGGGCGAGTTCGAGGACGGTCGCCGGGCGCAGCCCGCCGTCGAGGTGATCGTGCAGCAGCACCTTGGGGGCGCGGCGGATCTGGTCCGTGGTGGGCGTCATCGCGGGCTGGAGGGTCTGGCTCTCTGTCATTCGCCGATGCTACTCCTACGCGCGTAGACAGGGCAGTGGTGGACATCGCGAAACCCTGGACGGCGGGGCGGAGCGGACCCCGCCGCCCCGCCCTGCTCCCGCCCCGCTCTCGGCCCTCCGGCCGCTCCGGAACCGCGGCGTAGAACGCGGTATCAGCAGCGGCTTGTCCAGGCGAGAGCCGATGCTCGGCGCTTCCGTGACATCCGCCCCTACGCCCTACGCTCCCGTGCCGCTACCCGCGCCGCCCCCGTCGCCGGAACCCGCCGCGACCGTTGTGGTGCCCGCGGCGTCCGCGGCGTCCGCGGCCTCCGAGGAGGGCGAACCGGCGAGCACGCGGTCCCGGCGGCTGAGGAGGAACGCCTTGAAGGCCGCCACCGGAGCGGTGTCCGGATGCCCGGCCAGCCAGGCCACGCCGATCTCCCGCACGGCGGGCGGCGAGGTGACGCTCAGCTCACGGACCCCCGGACGCGGCACGGTCGGCGGCGGCAGCAGCGCCACCCCCAGCCCGGCGGCGACCAGCCCGCGCAGCGTCTCCGCCTCCTCGCCCTCGAACGCCACCCGGGGCGCGAACCCCGCCTGCGCGCAGAGCCGTTCGGTCAGCTTGCGCAGCCCGTACCCGGGCTCCAGCGTCACGAACACCTCCTCGGCCGCCTCCGCCAGCCGCACCCGCCGCCGGCTCGCCAGCCGGTGGTCGGCGGGCACCACCAGCCGCAGCCGCTGCAGCGCCAGCCGCCGCGTCACCAGGTCCGGCGCGTCGGGGATGGGCGAGGTGAGGCAGAGGTCCAGCTCGCCCTCCCGCATCCGCTCCATCATGTCCTCGCCGTAGCTCTGCACCAGGGAGAAGCGGACGCGCGGGTGGTCGGCACGGAACTCCCGGATCAGCGCCGGAACGGTCTCCGGTCCCATGGTGTGCAGAAAGCCGAAGGCGACCTTGCCGGTGGCCGGGTCGGCGTCGGTGCGCACCACCTCGGCGGACCGCTCGACCTCGCCGAGGGCACGTTCCACGGCGCGCGCGAAGGAGCGCCCGGCGGGCGTCAGCGAGACCGCGCGCCCGTGCCGGGCCAGCAGCGCGACCCGCAGATCCTCCTCCAGCCGGGCCATCGCGCGGCTGAGGCTGGACTGCGGGACACCCAGTTCCTGTGCGGCGCGCGTGATGTGCTCGTGCCGCGCGACGGCGGCGAACTGCGCCAGGCGCGGCGTCAGAATCGACGCCCACGACTCCTGCCCGAGGCCCGCGATGTCCGCCGGGCCCGATGAGCCCGTTGTCACACGAATGTCATTCTTGTTGCCCGCAGGTGACATGGACCGTCCTCACCTCTGCTTATGCACTGGTGGAACGAATCTTACCGTTCTGTGCATTGGACGGATGAAACCCGGCGTTCTACTTTCGTTATATGCCCTCCACAGCCACCAGGGCTCCTGCGACAGCGGGGGCCCTCACCCCGCCGTCCCCGCGTCCGTCCACCGACACCGCAGAGACCCGCACCACCACGCCGTCGACACCGCAGGCCCACCCCGCCGCGCACGACGGCCGCCGCACCGGAGAGCTCGCCGGCGCCACCCGCGCCCGCGACGCCCGTCCCCCGGTGCTCCGCATCAACATCGCGCTGTTCGGCATCGGCCTGGCCACCTTCGCCATGCTGTTCGCCACGCAGCCGCTGCTCCCCGAGCTGGCGGCCGCGTTCGGCTCCCGCCCCGACCACGTCAGCTGGACCGTCTCCGGCGCCACCATCGGGCTGGCGGTCGCCGTGCTGCCGCTCAGCCTCGTCTCCGAGCGCATCGGCCGGCGGCGCATGATGACCATCGGCGTCGCGGTGGCCGCCGTGCTCGCGCTGACCATCCCCTTCGCCCCGAGCCTGGCCGCGCTCACCGCGCTGCGCGTCCTCCAGGGCGCCGCGCTCGCCGCCATCCCGGCCTCGGCCGTCGCCTACCTCTCCGAGGAACTCGACAAGAAGGCCATGGTCGGCGCCGTGGGTCTGTTCATCGCCGGCAACAGCGTCGGGGGCATGTCCGGCCGCGTGCTGGCGGGCTGGATCTCCGAGGCGTTCGGATGGCGCGCCGCGCTGCTGTCGGTGGCGCTGCTGGCCCTGGTCGGAGCCACGCTCTACGCCGTGCTGCTCCCCCGCGCCCGCAACTTCACGCCCACCCCGCTGCGCCCCGCGCAGGCGGTCGCCACCATCACCGGGCACCTCCGCAACGGACTGCTGCTGCGGCTGTACGGGATCGGGATGCTGCTGATGGCGGCGTTCAGCGCCGTCTACACCGCGATGGCCTTCCGGCTGACCGAGGAACCGTTCGGGCTGTCGGCGGGCGTCGCCGGAACCGTCTTCGTCATCTACCTGGTCGGCACCTGCTCCTCGTCGATGACCGGCGTCACCGTCACCCGGCTCGGCCGGCGCGGCGCCCTGTACGTCGGGATCGGGGCGGTCACCGCCGGACTGCTGCTGAGCCTGTCGCACAGCCTGACCGTGGTGCTGCTCGCCCTGGTCCTGATCACCGGCGGCTTCTTCCTCGGCCACGCGGTGGCGTCGGCGGCCGTCGGCCGTACCGCCACCCAGGCCCGGGCGCAGGCATCCGCGCTGTACACAGTGACCTACTACGTCGGCGCCAGCGCCGGTGGCTTCCTCGGCGCGCTGACCTACCACACAGCGCACTGGGAGGGCACGGTCGCCTTCGCGCTGGTCGCGCTGGTCGTCGCGGCGGGCATCACCCTCTACGCGACGGTGCGCAGCGTCTCCGCCCAGCGGGTCGCCGCCGCCTCGCACTGACAGACCTCCGGACCGCCGCCGAACCTCCCGGTTTTCAGCAACGGCGGCGGTCCGGAACCCCACCACCGGCGGGGGCGCAGCCCCGGCCACGTTCGGCCGGCCCAGAGTCCACGGGCCGGCCGCTTCACTTCACGGCGGCTCCCGCCGGCCCCCGGTTCGCCGGCCGTCAGCTGTCCCGATCGGTGACCGTCTCGCGATAGTCGAGCTGGGCGATGATGCGGCGGCCGTCCGCGAGCAACGGCCCGAGGACCTCCGCGCCCTCCACGTCCGGCGGCTGCTCACCGAGACGGCGGCGCAGCCGGTGGTGACCGGCCGCCGCGCGTTCGACCGCGTTCTCCAGGTCATGGAGGGCGTCCCGCCCGGCGGTGGTCACCAACGGTCCGTACGCGGCGACCGCATCGGCCACATCCTGCAGGAACTGGGCGTAGGTCTGGGCCAGTTGTGGAGTGAGCGCCCGCACGTCGCTGGCGTAGCGGCCCGTCTCCGCCAGGGTCCGGGCGATCTCCCGCGTGTGGTCGGTGACATGCCACAGCACGTTCACCACGTCCTGGGAGCTGTAGTCCGGCGGCAGCGCCGTACCGCTGGTGCGGCGGCGGATGTTGAGCCGAAGGCTCTCCCGGTCCCAGTCCAGTGCCGACCGCACCCCGGAGACCAGACGGGGCAGACGGGAGGAACGGTCGAGCCAGTCGGTGGACCGGTCGTCCAGGTCGTCGTCCCGCACACCGTCGGCCATGGACCGCAGCAGCCCGGCCGTCTCGTCCGAGGCGGTGCGGATCGCCTCGCGCACGTCCCGCAGGTAACGCGGCGGGAAGACAAGGGCGTTGACCGCCATCCCGATCGCAGCGCCGATCAGTGCCGCGACGACCCGCTGCACGCTCACCTCGACCGTCAACGGCCCCCCGATCAGGGCGAAGATCGCCGAGGTCGCGACATACATGCCCTGGCTGCCGAACCTCGGCAGGTTACCGATCAGCAGCATCAGCGGCAGGACCAGCACGAGCGCCACGATCTGGCTGCCCAGCAGGAGCGCCGTCCCCGTCGCGGCCGCCGTGCCGAGCACGATCGCGAACGCCTGGCGGGCGCCCTGCGCCACCGACTGGTAGACGGTCGCCTGCACCAGGACCACCGCCACCCACGGCGCCATCAGCGTCATGTCGTCGGTGAGCAGCAACCGCGCCAGCGCATAGGCCAGATAGGCAGCCGCCGCGGCCTTCAACGACTGGACGACTATGTCGCGTTCACGCCCCGGCCCACGCAGCGCCCGGCGGGACGCGGCGGAGATCTGACCGGTGTCGCGGCGGATCGCGGTGGCGCTTCCGGCGATCAGCCGCCGGAGAGGAGGAAGCGGCATGACGGCTCCGGTGCGGCGGTGTACGAGTAGGGCGGGCCGGTGGCCCGCGGCGGCGAGGGACACGAACTGTCGGCGGCTCGACGGCTGGGCGCCACCTCACCCGAAGGTACACATCCACCCCGACACGCGGCCCGCGCCACGACCGGGCCCGCCGAAGCCGACCGCCGACCGACCGCCTACCCCGTCAACTCCGGTCATCGCCCGATCCACCGCACGAGGGCCGAGCGGGCCGAACGCGCTTGCGGGCCGTGGGTGACCATTGCTATACACAACGTTGATCAATGCGATCGAGTCCGCCGGGGGGCGGGAGTCACGGGGGAAACATGACGTGGGGGAACGCGGGCGCGGGTATCCCGCACTACACCGGAGACCTGGGCGAACTGGAGCGCGCCACCACCGAACTGGCGCGACTCGGCCGCGCCATCGACCGCGACGGCACCCAGGTGCACGCCACCTTCCAGGGACTCCAGGAGTACTACGACGCACCGGAGGCACCCGAACTCCTAAGCTCCACCGAGCCGGTACGCGACATGGGGGCACTGGTCGGTGAGGCGTTCGACCGGCTCGGATCGCTCCTCGCCGAGTACACCAGCACGACACGCGTCCTGGACGACCGGCTCACGGTGCTGCGGGAGCGCGCGGCCCGCCTTCCGTCCACCGGGGACTTCGTGACCGTCGCCACGACCGGCGGACCGTCCGAACACGACCTGCTGGCGGAGGAGGTGGCGGCGACGGTCGCCGAGTACCGGCGCGCCGAGCAGTACGCGGTGGACCGCGTCCGCGGTCTGCTCGATCTGCGCGGACCGGCCCATGCCGAGCACCGCGCGGCGATGGGTGCGACGCACCGCTTCCTGGAACTGGCAGACCAGCGGCACCTCACACCGGCGGAGATCGCCGAACTCGACGCGATCCTCGAAGCACACAGCGGCGACGCCGCGTTCGCCCTGTACACGATGGACCGTCTGGGAGTGGAGGGGCTGCTGGACCTCGCGGCGCGGGTCGAGATCCCCGGCGAACGGGACCACCACCGCTCGCCCATGGGCCCGACGCTGACCGACAGCACGCGCGCCGGCCTGGGCGACATCCTGGCCGTGGCGACCCGCGTGCCACCGCACCTGCGCGACATCCCGCCGGAGGATCCTCGGTTCATCGCCTGGCTGGCGAGCCCGGCCGGGCGCCGCTGGGAACGCTGGACCTTGGGCGTTCAACTGCGCGGCGGACGCGCCGAGACCGCTCCGAGCCCGTACGCCTTCGCGGGTGACCAGCCGACCGGCCGCTACGGCTACCACGACGTGCTCGCACTGATGGAGAAGGCACGGCAGCCCTTCGGCGCCCAGTTCATGGACTCCGTGGTCGGCGACATCGTCTCCCGCGAGCAGCGGGACAGCACGTTCCGCCCGGCCGGGATGCCCCCGTCGGACCGGTCCCTGCTCGACGTCGCCCTCGGCATCTCGGCGAAGGACCCGGCCGCGGCGGCCATGATCCTCGACCCGGAGCGCGGCAACACCCTCGACTACGCGCTGGAGCGTGCCGGCACGGTGGAGGGCTTCGAGAAGGCCTTCGGTGGAACGCCGTCCACGGACCACACGGGCCTGGCACGCGCGATGGAAGCCGCCGCCACAGGGCTGCCGTCCGGCCTCGATATTCCGGATTACGCTCCCCCGCCCAACGAGACCAACGCCCGCGTCGCACAGCACCTCGTGAACCACACACTCAACGAGACCCTGCCGAAGACGCTCACCCCCACGGTCGCCAACGTCGCCGCCCTGTACATCGGCGACATCAACCACGCCATGATCAGCGCCGAGGTCCCCCAGTTCGAGCACGGGCTGGACCTGGACAGGGCATCCTCAGAGCATCTACTCCGCGTACTGTCCAAAGACCCGGCCGGCGCGGACGTGCTGCTCAACGCGCAGCTCGTCTATGTGGGCGTGACCGCCGAGTACTTCGCCAGCGACCACACCGGAATCTCGCCCGAATACCGGACTGAAGCCTTCAACAACGCGGCAGAGTCAGGGGGACGGGTCGCCGGCATCATCGCCAGCGAAAAAGCGGAACACGCCTTCCAGGAGATCTCCAAACCAGACGCCGAGAACATGAAGCGCTTCACCCAGCACCTCCTGACCGGCGTCAGCGACGCCACCATAGGCCAAATCCCGGGATTCGGCACCGCCTCAGCCAACGAGATGGTGAAGATCAACGAAGCGCTCTGGAAGGACCACGAAGAGCAAAAAAACAAAGACGCAGCGGAAGCCGCACGAAACGCCAAAGAAAGTACAAGCAAGAGCATCAAGGCAGGCTACGTGAACTCAGGAAGTGCGGTATATGACCCCACAAAATCTGGCGCGAATAAGCACCTCACGCAAACAATCACAGAGGCCCGTGCGCAAAATGGTTTCGAGGCAGCCAGAACGAGTCACGAATACTGGCACTACAGGTAAAAAATCGGCCCACTATCGAAAGCTGCCGCTGATCACGGCCCTCCTTGCCTTGACGGCGTGCTCCGTCTCGAGTGACCAACACCCCCCTCCCCCTGAGACACTCTGCGGATTCGACACCGGCGACCGCCATCACAATCTATTCCCAGGCAATGGATGGGAATTGATTACGGAATCAAACAAGCACGGAGGCTTCTCTACTCAATGTATTTTCCATACCAGCGGTGGATACCTCTTGAATGCGCGTAGTATTCTAGTGAAAAGGAAAGACCTTCATCTCTCGTATGTGAACAGCTTCGATAATTACCGAGAAATCCCGGCACCCGGGCCGGGTCACGAAGTCGGGCTGGTTTACGAGGCCACCGTGTGGCCGGGTTTTGCTTATGCCACCGTGCCCTGCACCCTGAGGGACTCCGACGATCCGGAATCGGTCCTGGCGGTCGGCATCGCGGCCAACCACCCCTCCGATCCCGAGGAGTCGGAGCGGATTCTCGGCGACCTGATCGTCCCCTACACCGACGCGATCATGAACGAGATCAACGCCTGCGAGTGGCCCGAGGAATGGGAGGGAGCCCGATGAGGTGGGACATCGGTGCCGCCGGGGTGGCGGGAGTTCTGGCGAAGCTCCAACCGGACCAGGACGCCCTCACCGAGGACGCCGCCGCCTGCCGGAACATCCTCGCCCTGGCGACCTCGGCAGCCGGCGGCCTGCACGACGGACGAGGCAGCGGCCCGCTCAGCACCGCCCTCAGCGAACTGGCCGAACGGGCCGCCTACTGCCTGGCTGACCTGGAGGGCCGTGCCATCTCCTGCGCCGAAGGCGCCCGACTGGCCACGGATGCCTACCACCACGGTGACATCGAGATGGAGGAGAACGCCGACCGGGCCCACGGCGACACCGCCCCACCACTCCCCTTCCTCGACGGCCCCCACCGAACCGGCCGCCACCTCCCCTGAACGCGCCACGTCGCGGCGATCCGCCGTGGCGCGCGGGCGCGCGCGCCCGGAGGGACGTCAGATACCGAGGACGATCTTGGCGGTGGTGAAGTAGATGATCAGTCCGGTGGCGTCCACCAGCGTCGTCACCATCGGGGCGGAGACCACGGCCGGGTCGATCTTGAGCTTCTTGGCGAGCAGCGGCATGGTGCCGCCGACCGTCGCCGCCCACATGCAGATGATCACCAGGGTGATGGCCACGACGGCGGCGATGTCCCAGCCGACGAAGACCGCCCCGACCAGCAGTCCGATCACCGCCAGCATGGCGCCGAGCAGCAGTCCGGTGCGGCACTCCCGCCAGATGACCCGCAGCATGTCCGAGGTCCGTACCTCGCCGACGGCGAGGGCGCGGACGGCAGCCGTGGCGGCCTGGGCTCCGGAGTTGCCGCCGGTGCCGATCAGCAGCGGGATGAACAGCGCGAGCTGCGTCACGGTGGCGAGTTCGTCCTCGAACGCCTGGGTGACGGAGACCGTCAGGGTGGCGGCGACCAGCAGCAGCATCAGCCAGATGACGCGCTTGCGCGAGACCTCGAAGACGCTGGCCGACATGTAGTGCCGCTCCAGCGGTTCCGCGCCGGACTGCCGGGCGACGTCCTCGGTGTCGGCGGCCTCGATGACCTCGACGGCGTCGTCGATGGTCAGCAGGCCCACCAGCCGGTCCTCGCTGTCGACCACCGGCAGGTCCAGCACGTTGGTCTCCCGCATCAGCCGTGCGGCGTCCTCGGCGGGCTCGGTGGCGCGGGCGGACGGCGGCTCGGTGACGACCAGGTCGGAGACCATCGCCTCGGGGTCGCTGAGCACGAGTTCGCGCAGCTGGACGATGCCGGTCAGCCGTCGTCCGGCGTCGACGACGGGGAGGGTGTAGATGGTCTCCGCGTTGGCTCCGCGCCGCCGGACGACCTCCAGCGCCTGGTTGACCGTCAGGTGCTGCTGGAGGGCGACGGTCTCCGGAGTCATGTAGCGGCCGACCGAGCCCTCGGGGTAGCCGAGCAGCGCGGCCGTCATCTGCCGCTCGTGGGCGCTGAGTCCGGCCAGCACCCGGCGGGCGACCTTGGCGGGGACCTCGCCGAGCATCCGGGCCCGGTCGTCCGGGTCCATGCCCTCGACGAGGTCGCGGAACGCCTGGTCGCGCAGCCCTTCGAGGATCTGCTGCTGGTCGACCGGTTCGAGTTCCTCGAAGACCTCCAGCGCGCGGTCCTTGTCGAGGAGGCGGAAGGAGACGACGGACTCGACGGCGTCCATGCGCGCGATCTCGTCCGCGATGGAGTAGGCGGGCTGTGTCTCAAGCCACTCCAGGGCGCCCGCGAGGTTGTTCTCCTCAAGGAGGACAGGCAGGTGGGACATGGCGGGTTACCCCCAGGCAACGGAAGCTGATCATGGGACATCCGGTGTTCGCGCACACACCGGGCAAGCCCAGGACCGGCGCGTCAGACGACGGTTGCCCTGGGCGCGCCGGAGCGGCGCCGGGGATGACTGGGAGGCTCACTGCGCATCGCAGTACCACCTCCCGCCGTGACGTTCTCGCCGAAACCAGCCTTCAGGCTACATGTCGTCGGTGAGGAATCATGACAGAGAGAGCGACAAAACGGACGGTGAAACGGGGACGTCACGCGGTGGTTCGTCTCCCGTCGCGTCCGGCCGGCGGCAGCGGAGGGGCACGACGCACCGCCGCCCCGCACCAGAGGGGGCGGGGCGGCGGACCGTAGGACGTCGGGCGGACGCCCGGGGGCGGCGGGAGATCAGGCGATGCGGCCCAGGACGATCGGGCCGGCGCCCGCCTCGGCGTCGGCCGAGACGCGTACCGCGTCGCCGTTCAGCGCCTCCAGGGCCGCCGGGAACCGCTCCGGGGTGTCGGTGTGCAGGGTGAGCAGCGGCTCTCCGGCACGCACCCGGTCGCCGGGCCGGGCGTGCAGTTCCACGCCGGCACCGGCCTGCACCGGATCCTCCTTGCGGGCCCGCCCGGCGCCCAGGCGCCAGGCGGCGAGGCCGACGGCGTAGGCGTCGAGACCGGTCAGCACGCCGTCGGCGGGCGCCGTGAGCACATGCTGCTCGCGGGCGACCGGCAGCGCCGCGTCCGGGTCGCCGCCCTGGGCGGCGATCATGCGGCGCCAGACGTCCATGGCGGAGCCGTCGGCCAGGGCCCTGGCGGGGTCGGCGTCCGGCAGGCCGGCGGCGTCCAGCATCTCCCGGGCGAGGGCCAGGGTGAGTTCGACGACGTCGGCCGGTCCGCCGCCGGCGAGGACCTCGACCGACTCGCGGACCTCCAGGGCGTTGCCCGCGGTCAGTCCGAGCGGGACGGACATGTCGGTGAGGAGCGCCACGGTCCGCACACCGTGGTCGTTGCCGAGACCGACCATGGTCTCGGCCAGTTCGCGGGCGTCCTCGATGTTCTTCATGAAGGCGCCGGAGCCGACCTTGACGTCGAGCACCAGCGACCCGGTGCCTTCGGCGATCTTCTTGGACATGATCGAGCTGGCGATCAGCGGGATCGACTCGACGGTGCCGGTGACGTCGCGCAGCGCGTACAGCTTGCGGTCGGCGGGGGCGAGGCCGTCGCCGGCGGCGCAGATGACGGCGCCGCTGTCGCGGAGCACGCCGAGCATCTCGTCGTTGGAGAGGGCGGCGCGCCAGCCGGGGATGGCCTCCAGCTTGTCGAGGGTGCCGCCGGTGTGGCCCAGGCCCCGGCCGGAGAGCTGCGGTACGGCCGCGCCGCAGGCGGCCACCAGCGGTGCCAGCGGCAGGGTGATCTTGTCGCCGACGCCGCCGGTGGAGTGCTTGTCGGCGGTGGGGCGGTCCAGGGCGTGGAAGTCCATGCGCTCGCCGGTGGCGATCATCGCGGCGGTCCAGCGGGCGATCTCGCGGCGGTCCATGCCGTTGAGGAGGATCGCCATGGCGAGCGAGGACATCTGCTCGTCGGCGATGTCGCCTCGGGTGTAGGCGTTGATCACCCAGTCGATCTGCTCGTCGGTGAGTGCCTGGCGGTCCCGCTTGGCGCGGATGACGGTGATGGCGTCCATGCGGCTCTTCCCTGTCCTGGGGTACTGGAGTGCTGGAGTGCTGGGGTGCTGTGGAGTGAGTGCCGTGCGGTGCGGGCGAGTGCCGTGGGGCGGCCCCGGCGGACACGCCGGACGGGCCGCCCCGGCCGGGCATGCGTTCGCCCGGCGGTCAGCCGCGTCCGGCGGCGAGGTCGTCCGGCCCGAACGCGTCGGGCAGCAGCTCACGCAGCGGGCGCGGGCCGGTGACGGTGTCCACCAGCAGCGCCGGGCCGCCGTGCTCCATGAGCAGCTGGCGGCAGCGGCCGCACGGGGTGATGATCTCGCCGCGGCTGTCGCAGCAGGTGAAGTGGGTCAGCCGGCCGCCGCCGCCGTCGTGCAGGGCGGAGACCAGGCCGCACTCCGCGCAGAGCGCCACGCCGTAGGCGGCGTTCTCCACGTTGCAGCCGGTCACGGTGCGGCCGTCGTCGACGAGGGCGGCCGCGCCGACGGGGTAGCCGGAGTACGGGGCGTAGGCCCGGGACATGGCGTCCCGGGCCGCGCCGCGCAGCGCCGGCCAGTCGGCGGTGCTGTCGGGGGTACCGGCGGAGGGCGTCATGTTCCTTCGCCCCGCCGGTACGGTTTCCCGATCGCCTTGGGTACCCGCAACCGTTGCGAGAACAGGGCGAGGACCACCAGGGTGGTGATGTACGGGCTGGCGGACACCAGCTCCAGCGGCATGGTCTCGGTGGCCGAGAACCACAGGAACAGCGCCACGGCCAGCACACCGTTGATCACCGCGGAGAGGCGGCGGTTCCGGGTGAACTGGTAGACCGCGAAACCGGCGAGGCCGATCGAGAAGAGCAGCAGCAGCGCGTGGACCACGGTGCCGCCGCCTCGGATCTGGAGGGCGTCGACGAAGCCGAAGAGACCGGCGCCCATCGCGACGCCGCCCGGACGCCAGTTGCCGAAGATCATGGTGGCCAGGCCGAGGTAGCCGCGGCCGCCGGTCTGTCCGTCCTGGTACATCCGGACGAAGACCGCCAGGTAGGCGCCGCCGAGGCCGGCGAGACCGCCGGAGACCAGCAGGGCCAGGTACTTGTACAGGTAGACGTTGACGCCCAGCGACTCGGTGGCCGTCGGGTTCTCGCCGCAGGACCGCAGCCGGAGGCCGAAGCCGGTCCGCCACAGCACCACGTAGGTGCCGACGAACAGCAGCACCGCGATCAGCACCAGCCAGGAGACGTTGGTGACGGCCGCGCCGAGGATGCCCGCGGTGTCGGAGAGGAAGAAGACGTCCCAGCCCCGGACGGTCGACAGCCAGTCCGAGAGCAACGGGACCGTGAAGTCGCCGAGTTCGTCCATGCGTGGCGACTGCTTGTCGTTGCCTCCCGCCTCGGCGGCGGCGCTGCCCTCCTGCCCGAACCAGAGCTTGGCGAGGAACTGCACCACGCCCAGGGCGAGGATGTTGATGGCGACACCGGAGACGATGTGGTCGACGCCGAAGGTGACGGTGGCGATGGCGTGCACCAGGCCGCCGAGGACACCGCCGATGATGCCGGCCAGGACGGCCGCCCACGGCCCGTACTGCCAGCCGATCCAGCCGGCGGCGAACAGGCCGAGCATCATCATGCCTTCGAGGCCGATGTTGATCACGCCGGCGCGTTCGGCCCACAGACCGCCCAGACCGGCCAGGCCGATCGGGACGGCCAGGCCCAGCGCGCTCCCCCACTGCCGGGTGTCGGTGAGGCTGCCGGTGTCGGTGAACGCGCGGACCATCGACAGCAGCAGCAGGGCGCCCGCGATGATCAGCAGGATCGCCGGGTAGCCGAGCTTGCGGCGCCCGCCGCGTTCGGCCTTGCCGGTGGGTTTCACCGGATCCGAGAGGGTCTTGATCTCGGTGCTCATGCGACGCCCTCCACCGTGTCGTTCTTCCGCGCCCGCGCGGCCAGTTCGGCCCCGACGATGCGCTGCTGGCGACGCAGCCCCCAGCGGCGGACCAGTTCGTAGGAGATCACCACGGAGAGGACGATGATGCCCTGCATCACGCCGATGATCTCCTGGTAGTAGCCGACGAAGTTGAGATGGCCGCCGGTGCGCTCCAGGAAGGCCCACAGCAGGGCGGCCAGCGCCATGCCGACCGGGTGGTTGCGGCCGAGCAGCGCGATGGCGATGCCCATGAAGCCGATGCCGCTCGGGAAGTTGTTGCCGAAGTTCCCGGTGTCGTTGAGCAGGGTGGGCATCCCGACCAGACCGGCGATGGCGCCGGATACCAGCATCGAGACGATCACCATGCGCTTGACGCTGACGCCGCTGGCCTCGGCCGCGCTGTCGGAGACGCCGACGGCGCGCAGGTCGAAGCCGAAGCGGGTGCGGCCCAGCAGGTACCAGTAGGCGACACCGGCCGCGGCCGCGATCACGATGGTGCCGTAGATCGCCCCGTTGCCGGTGTCGATGGTGAAGAAGAAGCTGGACTCGGGGATGTCCGGGGTGTGCACGATGTTCTGGTTGCGCTCGGCGAGGCGGCCCTCGTGCAGGAAGTAGCCGATGAGGGCGCCACCGATGGAGTTCAGCATGATGGTGGTGATCACCTCGCTGACTCCCCGGACCGCCTTGAGGTAGCCGGCGATCCCGGCCCACAGGGCACCCACGACCATGGCGGTCAGCAGGATGATCGGGATCTGCACCACGCCGCTGAGCGTGAGGGCGCCGCCGACCACGGCCGCGAAGAACGCGGCCACCTGGTACTGGCCGTCGACGCCGATGTTGAAGAGGTTCATGCGGAAGCCGACGGCCACGGCCACGGCGGACAGGTAGTACGGAATCGCCTTGTTGACGATCCACACCTGGCTGCGCTCGGTGGTGCCGTAGTCGAACATCGACTGGAACGCCTGGAACGGGTTCTGGCCGGTCGCGGTCATCACCAGGCAGATCAGCACGAACGCCGTGGCCAGGGCGAGCAGCGGGGCGGTGAGGCCCAGCAGCAGCTTCTCCTGGAAACGCGGGTCCTTCAGCCGAGCGGTGAGACCGCCGCCGGACGGGGCGGCTCCGGGGCGTGGGGCCTCGGTGGTGCCGGTGGCCGTGCCTCCGCCGCCGGTGCCGCCGCTGCCGACGGCCGGCTTCTCGCCGTCGGAGCGGGGGGTCTCGTTCTCCGGGTGGCTCATGCCGTGCCCCCCTGAGCGGTGCCGGAGGAGGGGCCGTCGCCGGTGCCCTCGGCCGGGTCGGCCGGAGCCGCCTGGTCCGCGGGGCCCGCCTGATCCGCGGGGTCCGCCTGGTCTGCGGGGTCCGCCTGCTCGGGCCGGTCCGCCGGGGTGTCCGTGCTGTCGTGGCCGCTCAGGCGGCCGGTCGTCTCGCCGGTCATGGCACCGCCCAGTTCCTCCGGGGTGATGGTGGCGGGATCGGCGTCGGCGACCAGCCGGCCGCGGTACATGACCCGCAGGCTGTCGGAGAGACCGATGAGTTCGTCGAGGTCGGCGGAGATCAGCAGTACCGCCAGGCCCTCGATGCGGGCCTCGCGGATCTGGTCCCAGATCTGCGCCTGCGCGCCGACGTCCACCCCTCGGGTGGGGTGCGCGGCGATGAGCACCTTCGGGTGGTGGCTCATCTCGCGGCCGAAGATCAGCTTCTGCTGGTTGCCGCCGGAGAGGCTGGCCGCGGTGACGTTGATACCGGGGGTGCGCACGTCGTACTCGCGCACGATCCGCTCGGTGTCGGCCTTGGCGTCGCCCAGGGTGAGCCGCTGGCCGCGGCTGTTGGGCCGCTCCGTGACGTGGCCGAGCATCCGGTTCTCCCACAGCGGCGCGGACAGCAGCAGTCCGTGCCGGTGGCGGTCCTCGGGGATGTAGCCGATGCCGTGTTCCCGGCGGCGGCGGGTGGAGGCGTGCGAGAGGTCGTCGCCGTCCACCGTGATGCGTCCGCCGTCGGGGTCGCGTATGCCCATGATGGCCTCGACCAGTTCGGCCTGGCCGTTGCCCTCCACGCCGGCGATGCCCATGACCTCGCCGCGGTGGATGGTGAAGTCGATGTCGGCGAGCACCTCGCGGACGACGCCGTCGGCGTCGGTGCCGGACAGGTGCAGCCCGGCCACCTCCAGCACCGGCACGTCGGTGACGGTGGACTCGCGCGTCTCGGGCACCGGCAGTTCGCTGCCGACCATCAGCTCGGCGAGCTGCTTGGGCGTGGTCTCGGCCGGTGTGACCGAGGCGACGGTGGTGCCGCGGCGGATGACGGTGATCTCGTCGGCGACCGACAGCACCTCGCCCAGTTTGTGCGAGATGAAGATGACGGTCAGGCCCTCGGCCTTCAGCTCCCGGAGGTTGGCGAAGAGCGCGTCGACCTCCTGGGGCACCAGGACCGCGGTCGGCTCGTCCAGGATCAGGGTCCGGGCGCCGCGGTAGAGGACCTTCAGGATCTCCACGCGCTGGCGGTCGGCGACGCCGATCTCCTCGACGAGCACGTCGGGGCGGACGCCGAGGCCGTAGGCGTCGGAGATCTCGGTGATCCGGCGGCGGGCGGCGGCGCCGATGCCGTGCAGCTTCTCGGCGCCCAGGACGATGTTCTCCTGGACGGTGAGGTTGTCGGCGAGCATGAAGTGCTGGTGCACCATGCCGATGCCGCGCGCGATGGCGTCGGCCGGCGAGCCGAACGAGACCTGCTCGCCGCCCGCAGCGATGGTGCCCTCGTCCGGCTTCTGCATGCCGTAGAGGATCTTCATCAGGGTCGACTTGCCCGCGCCGTTCTCCCCGATCAGCGCGTGGACGGTGCCGCGGCGGACGGTGATGTTGATGTCGTGGTTGGCGACGACACCAGGAAAACGCTTGGTGATTCCGCGCAGTTCGACGGCGGGCGCGCTGTCTGCCGCGGGTTTGCTGGTGGCTGGGATGACGCACTCTCCTCGGGAGCTAAGGAGTTGGGGCCGGTGGCTGACGCTATCGTGCCGGACCCGATGCTACGCGCGTAGCGCTGGGGAGAGGGCCCGGCGAGGACTGCTCCTCGCCGGGCCCGGGACTCCGGGGTCGATCAGGACGGGTCAGGGGGTGTCGCTGACCGTGACCTCACCGTCGATGATCCGCTGCTTGGCGGCCTCGAGCTCGTCGCTGATGTCGTCGATGAAGCCGCCGGAGGTGGCCAGCCAGACACCGTCGTTCTCCAGGCCGTACTCGCCCGTGCCGGACATCGCGTCATCGTTCTCGATGCTGCTGATCAGGTCGAAGACGGCGACGTCCACGCCCTTGACCGCCGAGGTCAGGATCGAGTCCTGGTACTCGGCGAGACCGGCCTGCTGGTACTGGTCGGAGTCGACGCCGATCGCCCAGGCACCCTCGTGGGAGGCGACCTCCTCGATGGAGCCGTTGCCGGACAGGCCGGCGGCGGTGTAGATCACGTCGATGTCACGGCCGAGCATGCCGTTGGCCTGCTCCTTGGCCTTGGCCACATCGGTGAAGCCCTTGGGGTCGTCCGCGTACAGGTACTGGACGTCGACCTCGATGTCGGCGTTGGTGTCGTTCACGCCCTGCTCGAAGCCGGCCTGGAACTTCTGGATCAGGGTGGTGTTGACGCCACCGATGAAGCCGACCTTGTCGGTCTCCGTCTTCAGCGCGGCGGCGACGCCGGCCAGGTAGCTGGCCTCGTGCTCGGCGAAGATCATGGAGTAGACGTTGTCGCCCTCGGCGATCGCGTCGACCACACCGAAGGTGGTGTCGGGGAACTCCGCGGCGACGCGCTCGACGGCCGGGCCGTAGAGGTAGCCGACGCCGATGACCGGGTTGTAGCCCGCCTCGGCCATCTGCTGGAGCCGCTGCTCGCGGTCCGCGTCGGTCTCGTCGTCGCGAGCGGTCTGGTAGTAGGTCTCGACATCGAGCTCGTCGAGCGCCTTGTCGGCGCCCCGGGCGGCGGCCTCGTTGAAGGAGGCGTCGTCACGGCCGCCGACGTCGAAGGCGATGGCTGCGCCTTCGCCGGTGCCGCCGGACGAGCCGGAACCGGAGTCGTCGCTGCCACAGGCGCTGGCGGTCAGTGCGAGGGCCGCCGTGGCGGCGACCGTGGCTGCAAGCTTGGATACGCGGCGCAAGAGGGCGTTCCCTTCACTTCAAGCGCCCCTGCGGCGCTCTTCCCGCGAGATCGTAACGCGCGTAGATCCCGGGAAAACAAAAGCGTCGGGCCCGTTATCAGATCGTCGTGAACGCAATGCGTTCGCAATATGACAGCTCACCGGGCCGAATGCGGGCATGACGGGCGTCAACACAGGTGGGGGCCGGTCCGGTTGAACCGGACCGGCCCCTCTCCCTCACCTCAGGACGAAGCGGACGACGCTCTCACACCGGCCGCTGACCGGCGTCCATCAGCACGGCGGCGGTGAACAGTTCCACACCCACGGTGATGGCGCGCTCGTCCACGTCGAAATCGCCCTGGTGAATATCGCGCGGAGTGGCCGAGGCGTCACCGGGGACGCGGGTGCCGAGCCGGGCCATCGCGCCCGGGACGTGCTCCAGGTACCAGGAGAAGTCCTCGCCTCCGAGGGACTGCTCGGTGGACTCCACGGAGGAGGCGCCGAACCGCTCACCCATCGCCTCGGCGAGCAGGGCGGCGGTGCCGGCCTCGTTCACCACCGGGGGGACACCGCGGATGTACTGGATCTCGACCTTGGCCCGGTGGGTGGTGGCGACCTCGTCCACCGCCGCGTGCACCAGGTCGGGCGCCGCGCGCCAGGCGTCGAGATCCAGGCAGCGGATGGTGCCGGACAGCTCCGCGTGCTGCGGGATGACGTTGGAGGCGTGCCCGGTCTCCAGGCGGCCCCAGGTGACGGCCAGACCGGAGCGGGTGTCCACCCGGCGGGCCAGCAGCGCGGGGACGTCGGTGGCCACCCGGGCGGCCGCGGTCACCAGATCGGTGGTCAGGTGCGGGCGGGCGGTGTGGCCGCCGGGGCCGGTGAGGGTGATCTCCACGCGGTCACAGGCCGAGGTGATCGGGCCGGTGCGCAGGCCGATGCGGCCCGCGTCGACCTTGGGGTCGCAGTGCACCGCGATGATCCGCCCGACGCCGTCCAGCACGCCGGACTCGATGGCGTCGGTGGCGCCGCCCGGCAGCACCTCCTCGGCCGGCTGGAAGAGCAGCCGCACCGCGAAGGGCAGGCGGCCCTCGCGGGCCAGCTCGGCCAGCACCAGCCCGGCACCGAGCACGACGGTGGTGTGCACGTCGTGGCCGCAGGCGTGGGCCCGGCCGGGGATCGTCGAGCGGTAGGGCACCGTCTTGGTGTCGGGGATGGGCAGGCCGTCGATGTCCGCGCGCAGCGCCAGCATCGGGCGTCCGCCGTTCCAGCTGCCGGAGCCGCCGTCGGGGTGGACGTCGCAGTAGAGGCCGGTGCCGCCGTCGAGGACGCGGGGACTGAGCCCGGCCCGCTCCAGCCGCGTTTTGATGGCGGCGGTGGTGCGCACCTCGTTGTTGCCCAGCTCGGGGTGCATGTGGAGGTCGCGTCGGAAGGCGATCAGCTCCGCCCGTAGCGCATCCGGTACCACCCCCGGCAGTGTCAGTGCGGTGTTGACGGGGGCTGCTTCCGGTGACAACAGGTGGCTCACGTGACCGAGGGTAACGTCAACCGACCCGAACTTCCCAGCAATCATGGAAAGTTCACCCACAGGAGCGAGTGCTTATGCGCTGCGTTGTGCATACTTCACAACGGTATCGGGTATAGAAGCGCATTTCATCGGCGGTCCGGAGAGTGAGATCACCACGGCGCGAGGGCCCGGCAGAGCCTTGATCACGGCGCCGGGCGGCCCTCCGGCCCGCTCGGAACGGCTCGGCGGGATGTGTCGGGTGGCCACTACCAGGACCAACGCCCGAACGCCAGTCGGCCCCGGGACCTTCCGACGGCCCCGAGCGAGCCCGCGCGGGAGGGTGGCGGCGGCGCCTCTGCCGCCCGCACCGACCGGCGGGAGGCAGCAGAGGCATGGCGGGGCTCCGGCCGCCGGGGGCGCACACCGGCCGGTCGGTACCGAATGTTCATGCGGTCCGCGCCGATCGCGTGCTCCGGGAGTGCGTAGCAGCGCGTAGCGGTGCGTCCGCACGCTGGAAGCCCGGCCGAAGGGTCAGGCCGCGCTGGGCGGCGGGGCCGGGACGGGCAGCACCGGAAGGCCGTGGGCGCCGCGCGCGGTGTGGCTGACGGCCGCCAGGAACCCCCCGGCCCGGGGTGAGGCCCGTTCGGTGAGCCAGTCGTCCTGGATCTCGCACACGCTCACGCCGACGGCCGTGCCGCGCAGCACCAGCGGCAGGGTGTGGACCACGGTCGACGGGAAGCTCAGCACCCGGCGCCCGATCGGCCCGGAGCGTGCGACCAGCTCCAGCGGCAGGTCGGGGCGGACGATCTCCACCCCGGCCAGCGCCGCCACCCGGCGCAGCTTCTCCGGCCCCTCCTTGCGGTGGGCGAGGTAGCGGGTGACGCCGTGGCCGGCGGCGAGCGCGGCGACTGCCGCCAGGTAGCGGTCCTCGTGGATGACGCCGGTCTCCACCAGCGAGGTGCCGACCAGATCGGCGCCGGGGCTGATCTGCGGCGGGCCGAACCGGCTCCGGGTCCAGGCGAGGTCGTTGCGGGTGACGGTGACGCCGGGCGGGTGCTCCACCGGCATGGCGGTGAAGACCTCGACCCGGCGGCCGGTGCCGGGGCTCAGGCCGCGGAGCGCGCGGCGGGCGACCGGCGCGAACAGCGCGGCGCGCGCGCCGCGCGGGGCAGCGGCGCGGTGCCAGCGCACCAGGGGCTCGCCGCGGGTCAGCTGGGCGGTGAACTCCATGGTGGCGGTGCCGTCGTCGACCACGACGACGTGCCGGGCGTCGGACCCGGCGAGCAGCAGTTGGGTCCAGCGGGAGAACGGGTCGCCGACGACCAGGCGGTCGGCGGTCCGCAGCAGGCGGGCCAGTGCGGGCCAGGCGCCGGGCCCGGCCGGCCCGCGGACCTCGCGCCACAGCAGCCGGTGCCCCTCGTCCCGGGCGAGCCCGGACATGCGCAGCAACTGGCCGCGCGAGGTGGCGTTGCGCGGGGGCAGGACGACGACGGTCAGCTCGTCCTGCTGGTCCGTCGCCGCGCCGCCGGGTGACGCGCCGGTGCCGGGCGACGCGCCGGTGCCGGGCGGCGCTCCGGTGCAAGCCGGCCCGGCGCCCGGGACGACGTACGCGCCGGGCGTGGGCCCCGGCGGGCCGGACGCCTCCCCCGGCGTCCGGGTGACGGCCGGGCCGGGACCGGGGGCGGCGGTCGTGCCGTCCTCCGGCCCGGACCGGCCCGTGGTCCGGGCGTGAGCCCACTCCAGCACGTTCAGCAGCTGGACCGGGCTCTCGACCAGCGCGTACGTCCCTGTCACCGGCTCAGGCCCGCGCGGGCTCGCGGTCGGCGTTCTCGGCGCGCTCGGCGACGACGCCCTTGACGCGGCGCAGCTTCTTCATCGGCGCCAGTTCGCCCTCGTAGACCCGCTTGACGCCGTCACCGAGGGACTCCTCGATGGTGCGGATGTCGCGGACGAGCCGGTCCAGGCCCTGCGGCTCCACGGAGGCGGCCTGGTCGGAACCCCACATGGCGCGGTCCAGCGTGATGTGGCGCTCGACGAAGACGGCGCCCAGGGCGACGGCGGCCAGGGTGGTCTGGAGGCCGGTCTCGTGTCCGGAGTAGCCGATCGGGACGTTGGGGTACTCGGACTGGAGGGTGTGGATGGCCCGCAGATTCAGCTCGTCGGCCTTGGCCGGGTAGGTGGAGGTGGCGTGGAGCAGCACGATGTTCTCGCTGCCCAGCACCTCGACCGCGTGGCGGATCTGCTGCGGGGTGGACATCCCGGTGGAGAGGATGATCGTGCGGCCGGTGGCGCGCAGGGCCCGCAGCAGTTCGTCGTCGGTGAGGGAGGCGGAGGCCACCTTGTGGGCGGGCAGGTCGAACTTCTCCAGGAAGTCGACGGCCTCGGTGTCCCAGGGCGAGGCGAACCAGTGGATGCCCCGCTTGCGGCAGTAGGCGTCGATGGCGCGGTACTGCTCCTCGTCGAACTCCACGCGGTGGCGGTAGTCGATGTAGGTCATCCGGCCCCAGGGGGTGTCGCGCTCGATGTCCCACTGGTCGCGGGGGGTGCAGATCTCGGGGGTGCGCTTCTGGAACTTCACGGCGTCGCAGCCGGCTTCGGCGGCGGCGTCGATCAGGGCGAAGGCGTTGTCGAGGTCGCCGTTGTGGTTGATACCGATCTCGCCGGTGACGTAGACGGGGCGGCCGGGGCCGACCGGGCGGTCACCGAGGTTGCGGATGCGGGACCGGGCGGCGGTCTGCGGGGTCGGTGCGTCGTTCATGAGGTGCGGAGTTCCTTTCCGAGAATCCACGAGGCGATCTCGCGGATCGCGCCGGCCCCTCCGGGTGCGGAGGTGACCGCACGGGCGGCGGCGCGCACGATGTCGTGGGCGCCGGCGACCGCGACGGGCCAGCCGACCAGGCCGAAGCAGGGCAGGTCGTTGACGTCGTTTCCGGCGTAGAGCACCCGTTCGGGGGCCACGCCCTGTTCCTCGCACCACTGCTTGAGGGCGAGGTCCTTCCGGTCGATGCCGTGCAGCACGGGGATGCGCAGCTTGCGCGCCCGGGCGGCGACGACCGGGTTCTGTTCCGTGGAGAGGATCAGCAGCGGCAGGCCCGCGCGGCGCAGCGCGGCGATGCCGAGGCCGTCGCCGCGGTGGACCGCGACGAGTTCCCGTCCTTCGGAGTCGATCAGCACCCGGTCGTCGGTCTGGGTGCCGTCGAAGTCGAGTACCACCGCGTCGATGTCGTCGCGGCGCGGCAGTGCGCCGTGGACGAGGGGCGGCGGGGGGCTGCCGGGGACGCCGTCCAGCAGCGGGGCCAGGGCGCGGGCCCGTGCGAGGTCGTGCGGGTCGTCGATCTCCAGCACGCGCGCGGGGTCGGTGCGGACCAGTTCGGTGCGGCCGAAGAACCGGTGGCGTTCGGAGCGGAAGCCGTCGGCGCGCATGGCGTAGACGGCGCCGGTCTCCAGCAGGTCCTCGGGGCGGTCCTGGCGGCGGGGGCGGTAGGCCTTGTCGTGGTTGACGCCGTGGCCGCCGGCGCCGTGCCGCTGGGCGGCGTCGCGCCACAGGAAGCCGTGGAAGGGGGCGACGGTCAGGGCGGTGTCGGCGCCGTCGAGGACGGCGGCGGTCACCTTGTCGACATCGTCGCGGGTGAGGAACGGGCTGGTGCACTGGACCAGCAGCACCACGTCCACGGTGGTCTCGTGGCGTTCCTCGTAGGTGTCGAGGGCGTGGAGCAGCGCGGCCTCGCTGGCGGCGGTGTCGCCGGAGATCTCGACGGGGCGCTCGACGCTCTCGGCGCCCGCCGCGCGGGCGGCGGCCGCTATGCCGGGGTCGTCGGTGGAGACGACGACGGCGCCGGTCAGGCGGGCGCCCAGGCACTCGCGGACCGCGCGGGTCACGAGGGGCACCTCGCCGACCGGGGCGAGGTTCTTGCCGGGCACGCCCTTGGATCCGCCACGGGCGGGGATCACGGCCAGCACGGTGGTCATCGGTTCGGTGGTCCCGTTCGTGTCGGTGGCGCTCGCGGGGGCGGTCGCCTGGGAGGTGTCGGCCGGGGAGGTGTCGGCC
>NZ_BHZI01000029.1 GCF_004305975.1 Streptomyces otsuchiensis | reverse complement strand
CAAGACGAGGAGAGAGTCATGACCGAACCCGTGTGGAGCGTCGACGCCAGGACCGGCGAGCGCCTCGGTGGCGGCCTGTCCGAGGCGCTCGCCGGTCCTGGCGTCGACGCTCCACACGGGTTCGGTCATGACTCTCTCCTCGTCTTGTGGGCCCCGGCGTTCCGGGCACGGCCGTCCGTGGGGACGGCAGCGCGCCGGTGCGCCGGGCGCCCGGGTGCCGGGCCGGTATCCCGGTTTCAGTCGGGGGCGGGTCCGGTGGAGTCCCGGACGGTCAGGCTTGTCTCCAGGGTGGCCTGGGCGGCGGTACGCCCGCCGGCGACGGCCTGGAGCAGCAGGTCGACGGCGGTGCGTCCGGCGGCCGGGGTGGGCATCACGATGGTCGTCAGCTTCGGCCGGTTGAGCCGGCCGGTCACGGTGTCGTCGACGCCGACCACGGAGACGGCGCCGGGGACGTCCACGCCGCGGTCGTTGAGTCCCTCGATGACGCCGATGGCCACCAGGTCGTTGTAGGCGATGACGGCGGTGGCGCCGCTTTCCAGAACGGCTGCCGACGCCTCGACACCGCCCTGCTCGGTGGGCGAGTTGGGGCCGGTGACGGTCATCTCGACGCCGAGCCGGGCGGCGGCGGCCACCCCGGAGCGGCTCATCTGCTCGCTGCTCCAGGAGGCGCGGGGACCGCCGATCAGCATCATGCGGCGGTGGCCGAGGCCGGCGAGGTGCTCGACGGCCTCCTCGGTGCCGTGTCCTATGTCCATCAGCACGGCGGACAGGCCCTTGACGCGGCGGTTGACGACGACGAACGGCAGGTCCATGCCCAGCCGTTCGATCGCGAGGTTGGTCAGTCGGGGTGCGACCAGGACCACGCCGTCGACCTGCTTGGCGAGGGTCTGGATCAGCTCCTCCTCCGCCTGCGGGTCCTCGTCGGTGTCGGCGACGAAGACGTGGTACTCGCGTTCCCGGGCATAGGCCTGCGCCGCCTTGATCAGCGGCGGGAAGAACGGGTTGGCGATGTCGGCGACGATCAGCCCGAGGTTGTGGGTGCGGCCGGTGGTCAGCGCGCTGGCGGCCCGGTTGGGCCGGTAGTCCAGGCGCTGGGCGGCGGCGAGCACCCGCTCGCGGGTGGCGGCGTTCACCAGGTTGGGCGCGGAGAACGTCCGCGACACCGTGGACACATGGACTCCCGCCGCTTTCGCGACGTCGCGGATGGTTACCGCCATGCCCTCTCCCCCTCGGGTCCCCCGCCGGAGAGTTCCGGCGCGTTCCCGGCAGCCGCCGAGAACCGGTAGACCGTACTCGACCGGTACTCGGTTCCGGGCCGCAACACGGTCGACGGGAACTCGGGCCGGTTCGGCGAGTCGGGGAAGTGCTGGGTCTCCAGGCACAGTCCGCTGCCTGGGCCGTAGACGTGGTCGGCCAGTTTGCCGCCCGCGTAGAACTGGACGCCGGGCTCGGTGGTGAGCACCTCCATCGCGCGGCCCGAGCGGGGTCCGGTCACCCGGGCGACCGAACGCAGCGTCCCCGCGGGGGAGTCGAAGACCATGCAGTGGTCGTAGCCGCCGGCGGCCTTGAGCTGGGGATGTCCGTCGCTCAGGCGCGAGCCGACGGTGTGGCCGGTGGTGAAGTCGAACGGGGTCCCGGCCGTGGGGGCCAACTCCCCGGTGGGTATGAACCCTTCGTCGACCGGCAGGTACCGGCCGGCGTCCAGGGTCACCGTGTGGTCGTGGATGTCGGGGCCACCGTCGAGGTTGAAGTAGCTGTGGTTGGTGAGGTTGACGTGCGTCGGCGCGTCGGTGGTCGCCAGGTAGTCGATCCGCAGGTCGGCGCCGTCGGGGCCGGAGGCGACGCGGTAGGTGACCTCCGCGCGCAACTGCCCGGGGTAGCCCTCCTCGCCGTCCTCACTGGTCCGGGCGAGGGTGATGCGGTCCTCGGCGATGTCGGTGACCTGCCAGACGCGGTTGCTGAACCCGCCGGGGCCACCGTGCAGGCTGGCCTCACCGTTGTTGGCGGGGAGCGCGTACTCACGTCCGTCCAGCGTGAAGGACGCACCCGCGACGCGGTTCCCGTACCGTCCCACGACCGCGCCGAAGTACCGACTGCGGGTCAGGTAGTCCTCCATGGTGTCGAGCCCGATCACCACGTCGCCGAACTCACCGGCGGCATCGGGGACTTCCAGGGACTGGACCACACATCCGTAGGTGAGCACGCGAACCCGGATACCGGGGGCACGCAGCGTGTGGCGATGCACCGCGGTCCCGCCGCGGTCCTCGCCGAAGCCTTCTCCAACGCCGTCTGCTGTCACGGCTCACACCCTATTCAGCAATCGGTTGCAGTCAATAGCTGCACGAAGTCTTGACGCGGCTGGATTTCCGAGCGAGAGTTCCGCAACCGCTTGCCGTCGAAGGGAAAGTTGTTCCGATGAAGGTACTCGTCACCGGCAGTGCCGGGCGTTTCGGCCGCAGTGTCGTCGCCGGCCTGGCCTCCGCGGGTCACGAGGTGGTCGGGGTGGATCTCCGCCCCGGCGACGGACCCTGCTCCGCCGTCCAGTCGGCCGACGTGGCCGACCTCGGCGAGGCGTTCCAGGTCGTCGCCCGCCACCGCCCGCAGGCACTGGTGCACCTGGCCGCCATCGCCGCGCCGTTCAGCCACAGTGGCGGGCTGACCTACCGGGTCAACACGCAGGCCGCCTTCAACATCTGCGAGGCGGCGGTGCAGTGCGGCGTGGAGCGGGTGGTCATCGCCTCCAGCCCCACCGTCATCGGCTACGGCGCTCCCGGCGGCTGGACCCCCGACTACCTGCCGCTCGACGAGGACCACCCCGTCCGGCCGTGGAACGCCTACAGCCTCTCCAAGGCGGCCGCCGAACAGACCATGCGCTCCTTCGCGCTGGCCGCCGGGGACCGGGTCCGGTTCGCGGCGGTGCGGCCCTGCTTCGTGATCGCCCCCGAGGAGTGGGCCGGGGCACCGACCCAGACCGGTCACACCATGTCGGAGCGGCTGGACGACCCGGCGCTGTCGGGCCAGGCGCTCTTCAACTACCTGGACGCCCGGGACGGCGCGGAGATGGTCGAGCAGCTGATCCGCGCCATGCCGGAGATCCCCAACGGCGAGGTCTTCTTCGCCGGCGCCCCGGACGCGCTCTCCCGCGAACCGGTCGCCGGGCTGCTGCCCCGCTTCCACCCCGGCGCGGCACACCTCGCCGAGTCCCTCACCGGGACCGACCCGGTCTTCTCCACCGCCAAGGCGGCCCGGCTGATCGGCTGGCGCCCCAAGCGCAGCTGGCGGACCGAGCTGGCCGAACCGACCCCGATCCACAGCTAGACGAGGCCACACGACATGAAGCTTTCAGGAGTGCTGTTCTTCCCGGTCACGCCGTTCGACGACGGCGGAGCCGTGGACACCGGCGCGCTGGCCCGCCACGTGGAGGACGGTCTGGGCCACGGCCCGGGCGGGGTCTTCGCCGCGTGCGGGACGGGTGAGCTGAGCGCCCTCGGCGAGGGCGAGCAGGCGACCGTGGTCGCGGAGACCGTGCGCACGGTGGCCGGGCGGGTCCCGGTCGTCGCCGGCGCGGGCGGCCCGCTGGGCACCGCGCTGGCGCACACCCGGGCCGCCGCGGAGTCCGGCGCCGACGGAATCCTGCTGCTGCCGCCCTACCTGTCGGCCGGCTCCCGGGACGGGTACGCCGAGTACGTGAGCCGGATCGCCGAGGTCGGGCTGCCGGTCGTGCTCTACCAGCGCGGGCCGCTGGTCCTCCAGGAGGACCAGGCGGTCGAACTGGCCCGCATCCCCGGGGTGGTCGGCCTGAAGGACGGCCTCGGCGACATCGAGCGGATGCAGCGGATCGTCCTGGGCATCCGCGCGGCGCTGGGCGAGGACTTCACCTTCTTCAACGGCCTGCCCACCGCGGAGCTGACCCAGCCCGCCTACCGGGGCATCGGCGTCGAGCTGTACTCCTCGGCGGCGTTCTGCTTCGTCCCGGAGGTCGCCGCGGCGTTCTGCCGGGCGCTGGAGAACGACCCGGCGCTCACCTCGAAGCTGCTCGCCGAGTTCTATTTGCCGCTGGTCCGGCTGCGCGAGCGGGTCCCCGGCTACGCGGTCGCCCTGGTCAAGGAGGGGCTGGAGCTGCGCGGACACCGGGTCGGCCCGGTGCGCGCCCCGCTCTCGCCCGTCACCGCCGAGCACCGCGCGGAGCTGTCGCGGATCATCGACACGGGCCTGGCGATCGTGCGGGAGGCGTCGTGACCGCCCCCGCCGCCGCGCCCGCGCCGGCCGGCACCGCCGGTGAGCTGCCGGTCGTCACCGGCCTGCGCGCCGGTGTGCGGACGGCCGCGCTGTCCCGCCCCTGGGGCGAGGCCGTGCCGGCCAACCACGTGATCGTCTGCGAGGTCACGCTCTCGGACGGC
Organism: Streptomyces otsuchiensis; assembly: GCF_004305975.1. Taxonomy (GTDB): domain Bacteria; phylum Actinomycetota; class Actinomycetes; order Streptomycetales; family Streptomycetaceae; genus Streptomyces; species Streptomyces otsuchiensis. The sequence continues at coordinate 25,835 of NZ_BHZI01000029.1, read as the reverse complement.
AGCGTCGGCACCGGGTTCAGCTGGACCCCGCAGATCGGGGCGCGGTCCGTACTCGCGCTGCTGAACACGGACGTGCGGGACGCCGTCACCGGTCTGCCCGCCCACCCCGGGACGGTGTGGGACGCGGCCTGGCGGCATCTGCACGAGGCCGGCTCCGGCGGGATCACCACCCTGGCGCTGGCCGCCGTCGACATCGCGCTTTGGGATCTGCGTTCCCGCGCCGCCGGGCTGACCCTGGCCGACGAGCTGGGGCGGCGGCGGGAGTCGGTGCCGGTGTACGGCAGCGGCGTCAACCTCCACTACCCGCTGGAGGAGCTCACCGCCCAGGCACGCCGCTGGGCCGACCGCGGCCTGAAGGCCGTCAAGATCAAGGTCGGCAGCCCGGACATCGCGGTGGACGTGGAACGGGTCACCGCCGTGCGGGAGATCATCGGCCCCGACGCCGTGCTGATGGTGGACGCCAACCAGCGCTGGGACCTGCCGCGCGCCAAGCGGGCCCTGACGGCGCTGGAGCACCTCGGTCTCCACTGGATCGAGGAACCGCTGCCGGCCGACGACGTGCAGGCGCATGTGCGGCTGCGTGGCGACACCTCGGTGCCGGTGGCCGTCGGGGAGAACGTCCGCACCGTGTACGGCTTCCGCGACCTGCTGGTGGCCGGGGCCTGCGACGTGGTGCAGCCCAACGTGACCCGGGTCGGCGGCATCACCCCGTTCCTGCGGATCGCGGAGCTGGCACGGACCTTCAGCGTCCCGCTCCACCCGCACCTGCTGCCCGACCTCTCCGCCCAGCTGGCGTGCTCGCTGCCGCTGCCCGCGATGGTCGAGGACATCGAGGACGCCTCGTTCGCGGCCCTCGGGCTGCTGCGCGAGCCCTACCCGATGCGGATCGAGGGCGGCACCGCCCACCTGTCCGGAGCCCCCGGGCACGGCATGGACTTCACTGACACACCGTGGGAGACCACCACGCCATGAACGACACCCCAGAGCCGCATCGCGTCGTCCTGGCGGGCGCGCACGGGTACGGGCGGAACTACCTGCCCGTCCTGCGTGAACTCGCCGCCGAGGGCGCCGCCGTACTGGCCGGAGTCTGCGACCTCCGGCCGGTGCCCGACTCCCTGCTCGACGGGCTGGGTTCGCCCGTCTTCGGCAGCGACCTCGGAGCGCTGGTGCGCGAGACCGGCGCGGACGTCGCCGTCGTCGCCACCCCGCTCCACACCCACGCACCCCTGGGGCTGGCCGCCCTGGAGGCCGGCGCGCACGTGCAGATGGAGAAGCCGCCGGCCTCCTCCTTCGCGGAGTTCACCGCGCTGCGCGACGCCTCCGAACGACTGGGACGGGCCTGCCAGGTCGGCTTCCAGTCGCTGGGCTCGGCCGCACCCCAGCGGGTGCGGGACCTGGTCCGCGAGGGGGCCGTCGGCACGGTCCGAGGCATCGGCGCCCACGGCGCCTGGTCCCGGGACACCGCCTACTACCAGCGCGCACCGTGGGCGGGACGCCGCCGGCTGGACGGCGTCGACGTGGTCGACGGCGCGCTCACCAACCCGTTCGCGCACGCGGTGGCGACCGTGCTCGCCCTGGACGGGGGCACCGTCGAGACGGTGGAGACCGAGCTCTACCGGGCCTTCGACATCGAGGCGGACGACACCTCCTGTGTCCGGGTGCGCACCAGCGGCGGTCTCGCCGACGGCACCCCGCTGGTGGTCGCCGTCACGCTGGCCGCGCCCGTCCAGCAGCCCCCGGTCATCACCGTCCACGGTGACGCCGGACGGATCAGCTACTGGTACACCGAGGACCGGGTCCGGCTGGAGCGGACGGGAGAGGAGGCGCGGGAGACCACCGATGACCGGACCGTGCTGCTGCGCAACCTGATCGACCACCTCGCCGCCTCCCGGAACGGCGCGGCCGCGGGGACTCCCCTGCTGGTCCCGCTCTCCTCCACCGAGGGGTTCATGCGGGTGCTGGAGTCGGTGCGCACCGGGGGCGACCCGCGGCCGCTGCCCGCCGACGACCTGCCGGGCGCGGACGGCGCCCGCAGACGCGTGGTGCCCGGCATCACCGAACTCGTGACCGCGGCGGCCGACGGGCTCGCCCTCTACTCCGAACTACCGCGGTTCGCCGCACTGGCCGGGAGGGCCGCATGACCGACATCCAGGAACGGCCGCCGCAGGCGGACGCGGAGAAGCCCCAGCCCGCGGCCGCGGGCCGGCCTCCCGGCGGCGTCGGCAGGGAGCACACCCTGCAGATCCGCAAACGGCGCCGGAAGGAGGCGCTGATCGCCCACCTCTTCCTCGCCCCGTGGTTCGTCGGCCTGATCGCCATCACGTCGATCCCGCTGCTGGCCTCGCTCTACCTCTCGTTCACCGACTACCACCTCATCCAGGACTGGGGCTGGGTCGGTTTCGAGAACTACCGCACGATGTTCACCGAGGACCCGCGGTTCCTCAAGGCACTCTCCAACACCACGATCTACGTGGTGGTCTCGGTGCCGCTGCAGCTGGCGTTCGCGCTGGCGCTGGCGCTGATCCTGGACCGGGGCGTCCGGGGCCTGCCGATCTACCGCTCCATCTACTACCTGCCGTCGCTGCTGGGCTCCAGCGTGGCGATCGCCATCCTGTGGCGGAAGGTGTTCGGCGCGGACGGCCTGTTCAACGAGTTCCTCGGCTTCTTCGGCTACGAGGGCACCAGCTGGGTGGGCGACCCGTCGACCGCGCTGGGCACCCTGGTCGTGCTGAACGTGTGGACCTTCGGCTCACCGATGGTCATCTTCCTCGCCGGCCTGCGGCAGATCCCGCCGAGCTACTACGAGGCGGCCAGCATCGACGGCGCCGGGAAGATGCGGCAGTTCTGGTCCATCACGCTGCCGCTGCTCACGCCGATCATCTTCTTCAACCTGGTGCTGCAGCTCATCGGCGCCTTCCAGTCCTTCACCCAGGCGTACGTGGTCAGTGGCGGCAACGGCAGCCCGGCCGACTCGACGCTCTTCTACACGATGTACGTGTACCAGAAGGGCTTCAACTCCTTCCAGATGGGCTACGCCTCAGCGATGGCCTGGGTCCTCGTGCTCATCATCGCGGTTCTGACCGCTGTGAACTTCATGATGTCGAAGTATTGGGTGTTCTACAGTGACAAATAACCGCGACGCCAAGCGCACCGGACTCAACGACACCGCGATGGCACGCGTGCTGCTGAAGCTGCGCGGCCAGAAGCTGCTCACCCACCTGGTGCTGATCCTCTTCGGCCTGATGATGCTCTATCCGCTGCTGTGGATGATCTCCAGCTCGCTGAAGCCGGAAGAGATCATCTTCCGGGAGCAGGGCCTCATCCCCACCAGCATCACCTTCGACAACTTCGTGAACGGCTGGAACGCGCTGCGCCACCCGTTCAGCCACTACCTGTTCAACTCCGCCGTGATCACCGCGGGCGCGGTCGTCGGCAACCTGCTGGCGTGCTCGCTCGCCGCGTACGCCTTCGCGCGGCTGGAGTTCCCGTTCAAGAAGTTCTGGTTCGCCGTCATGCTCGGCACCATCATGCTGCCGCTGCACGTCGTGCTCGTGCCGCAGTACATCCTCTTCTCGGAACTGGGCTGGATCAACACGTTCTATCCGCTGATCGTGCCGAAGTTCCTCGCCACGGACGCGTTCTTCATCTTCCTGATGGTGCAGTTCATCCGGACGCTGCCACGCGACCTGGACGAGGCGGCGCTGATCGACGGAGCGGGCCACTGGCGGATCTTCAGCCGGATCATCATCCCGCTGTCGACACCGGCCCTGGCGACCACGGCGATCTTCACCTTCATCTGGACCTGGAACGACTTCCTGTCCCAACTGATCTTCCTCACCAATCCGGACATGCACACGGTTCCGGTCGCCCTGCGAACGTTCCTGGACTCCAGCGGAGATTCCTCCTGGGGACCGATGTTCGCGATGTCGGTCATCGCGCTGGGCCCGATCTTCGGGTTCTTCCTGGCCGGCCAGAAATACCTGGTCCGCGGTATCGCCACCTCGGGTCTGAAGTAGTTAGAGAATTCAAAGGAGAGTTCAGTGACCACTCACACCAAGCGCCTCACACGAAGAGTGCTGCCGGCCCTCGCGGTCGTCGGCGCCATGACCCTGACGGCCTGCGGCGGCGGGGACAGCGGTGGGGACGGCAGCGACGGCGGGGACGTCACCCTCCGCGTCGCGTGGTGGGGCAGCGACGAGCGCCAGCGCATCACCGAGGAGGCGATAGCGAAGTTCGAGGAGCAGAACGAGGGCATCAAGATCCAGCCCGAGTACTCGACCTTCGACGCCTACTACGACCAGCTGACCACGCAGGTCGCCTCCAACGACGCCCCGGACGTCTTCGCGGTGGAGATCCGCCGCCTGGGCGAACTGGCCCGCGGCGGCGTCATGGCGGACCTCGACGGTCTGGTCGGCACCGACGACCTCAACCAGGAGCTGCTGGAGTCCGGCGCCATCGACGGCGTGCAGTACGGCATCCCGACGGGTGCCAACGCCTTCGCCGTGATGGCCAACACCAAGGTCTTCGAGGACGCCGGCATCGACCTGCCGGACGACACCTCCTGGACCTGGGAGGACTACATGGAGCTGAGCGCCGAGCTGACCGACACCACGGACAGCGGCCTCTACGGCACCCAGATCAGCAACAACGACGCCTTCCTCAAGATCTTCGCCGCACAGCGCGGCGAGGCCTTCTACGGCGAGGGCGAGCTGGCCGTCTCCGAGGAGACCGTGACCGACTGGTTCGCGTACCAGCTGGAGCAGATCGACGAGGGCGCCACCCCCGACGGGCCGCGCAGCGTGGAGATCGGCGAGAACGTCGAGACCTCCCTGGTGGCGACCAACACCGGCGCCATGGGCATGTGGTGGACCAACCAGCTGGGCACCCTGACCGCCGGTTCCGGCGAGGAGGTCGAGCTGCTGCGGATGCCGTCCGACGCGGGCGCGCAGACCGGCGGCATGTTCCTGCAGCCCACGATGTTCTGGACGGTCAGCGGCAACTCGGCGAAGCAGGAGGCGGCCGGCAAGCTGGTCGACTTCCTCGTCAACGACCCCGAGGCCGGCGCCATCATGGGCTCCGACCGCGGACTCCCGATGAACAGCTCCGTGCTGGACTCGATCCGCGACGGCCTGCCCGAGGCCGACGTGAAGTCGCTCGCGTTCATCGACGACATCAGCGACGAGACTGACGTCCCGCCGACCGCCCTGCCCGGCGGCGCCGGTGAGATCCCCAACCTGCTCAAGCGGTACAGCGAGGAGGTCTACTTCGAGCGCATGACCCCGCAGGAGGCGGCGGCGGCCTTCATCACCGAGGCCAACAGCGTCCTCAGCTGACCGATCGGCCGGGTGCGGCGCGGCTCGCGCCGCACCCGGCCGGGCGCCCCGCCCGCACCGCGCGGCGCCACCTGCCCGACCGTCCCACCGCACGAGGAGACACCACCCGTGACCCGCCGCTACGCCTTCGTCGGCCTCGGCCACCGCGCGCAGATGTACGTCGACGCGCTGCTCGGTGACTGGAGCGACACCGGGGAGATCACCGCTCTCTGCGACACCAACCAGACCCGGATGGACTTCTACAACGAGCGGATCACGGCCACCGGCAGGCCGGCCGTCCCGACCTTCGGCGCGGACCGGTTCGAGGATGTCCTCGCGCTCTGCGACGCGGTGGTGGTCACCAGCGTCGACTCCACCCACGCCGAGTACGTGGTCGCCGCGCTGGACGCGGGCCGTGACGTCGTCGTCGAGAAGCCGCTGACCGTCGACGCCGCCGGCTGCGCCGCCATCGCCGCGGCCGCCGAGCGCGGCGGCGGCGAGATCGTGGTGACGTTCAACTACCGCTACTCGCCGCGGAACACCGCGCTGCGCGAGGCCATCGCCTCGGGCCGGATCGGTGACGTCACCTCGGTCCACTTCGAGTGGACCCTGGACACCATCCACGGCGCCGACTACTTCCGCCGCTGGCACCGCGACCGCTCCTCCTCCGGCGGCCTGCTCGTCCACAAGTCGACCCACCACTTCGACCTGGTCAACTGGTGGCTGGACGCCCGCGCCGAACTGGTCTTCGCCCAGGCGGACCTGCGCTTCTACGGCGACACCAACGCGCCCGGCCCGCGCCCGGAGCGCGCGCACGGGGCGCCGGAACTCGGCAGCGACCCCTTCCTGCTGGACATCGGCGCCGACCCCCGCCTGAAGCGTCTCTACCTCGACGCCGAGGCCGAGGACGGCTACGTCCGCGACCAGGACGTCTTCGCCTCCGGTGTCACCATCGACGACAACATGGCCGTGATGGTCCGCTACGACAACCGCGCCATGCTGACCTACTCCCTCAACGCGCACGCCCCGCACGAGGGATACCGGGTCACGGTCAACGGCACGAAGGGCCGGCTGGAGCTGGAGGTGTGCGAGCGGGCGTGGACGCCGCCGCAGGACGCGGTCGACCCCTCGGCCACCGGCAAGGCCAACGCCCAGGGCGCCTACGACCGGCTGGTGCTCCAGGAGCACTGGAAGCAGCCGGAGGAACTGCCCATCCGCAACGGCGAGGGCGCCCACGGCGGCGGAGACCGCCTGCTCCTCGACGACGTGTTCCGCGGCCCCGGCGAGGACCCGCTGGCCCGCCAGGCCGGCTTCCGGGACGGGATCCGCAGCGTGCTCATCGGCGCCGCCGCCAGCGAGTCCGCGCGCACCGGACAGCCGGTCACCCTGACCGAGGCCGGTACCCGCATCGCCGGCGCGCCCGCCCCGCCCGGCCCGCCCCCCGGGGGCGGACCCCCCCGGGGCGGGCCCCGGCCCGGGCCCGCCCCTCGCCGGACGGCCCCGGGCGCGGCCACCCCGCCCCGGGGCCGTCCGGCGCCCGTTCCGGGAACGCGCCGGGCGGCGGGCGCACCACGCACCATCCACCACCTCCGGAGGTACCGGCATGACCCGGCCCGAGCTGCGGCTCACCCACACACCCGGTGACCGCGTCGAGCTGCGGCACGAGGACGTCACCCTCTTCAGCTACGTCTACCGCCCCGAAGCGGCCTGGGAAGCTCCCAAGCCCTATCTGCACCCGCTGCGGACCCTGTCCGGCGGGGTCGTCACCGACTACCGGCCGAACGACCACCGCTGGCACAAGGGGCTGCAGCTGACCGCCTCCCACCTCTCCGGCCAGAACATCTGGGGCGGGCGCTGCTATGTGCACCCGCAGGGCTACACCCCGCACCCCGAGCGGCTGGGCTCGATGGACCACGACGGGTTCGAGGAAATCACCGCCTCCGGCGACGGCGCGGTCGTCTCCGAACGGCTCACCTGGCGCAACCACGACGGCGACGGCTGGGTGGACGAGCGCCGCCGGGTCCAGGCGCACCACGTGGACCCGGCCGCGGGCGCGTGGACGCTCACCTGGTCCTCGTCGATGACCAACGTGCGCGGCGAGCAGCTGCGGTTCGGCTCCCCGACCACGGCGGGCCGGGAGATGGCCGGCTACACCGGCCTGTTCTGGCGCGGTCCCCGGGCCTTCCGGAACGGGCGGGTGCTCGGCCCGCACGGCGAGGGCCAGGAACTGATGGGCACCCAGGGCCGCTGGCTCTCCTACTCGGGAGAGTTCGACGGGGTCGACGGCTTCGCCACGGTCGTCTTCGAGCACGCGCCGGAGAACGGGCACGACGGAACCGACGGCCGGCATCCGGCCCACTGGTTCGTGCGCAACGACCCGTTCGCCGCCGTCGCCCCGTCCTGGGCGTTCTTCGACGAACTGGTGCTGCCTCCCGGCGAGTCCCTGGAGCGCCGCTGGCGCCTGGTGATCGCCGACGGCGAGTGGGACCGCGAGAAGACCGAGGAGTACCTGTCCACCCTCCCCTGGTGAACACCCGTGGTGCGCAACGGTGGTGACGTGACGTCACCGCCGGGGCGCACCCGCTCGGTGCCGCGCGTGCGGCCCCTTCTATGGTGCGTCCCACGACACTCGACCGCGGGAGCGTGCCATGACCGTCTCCACCGCCGTGAACAACGAAGTGGCTATCGCCTACGAGACGTTCGGTGACCCCGGCGGCAGGCCCCTGCTGCTGCTCAACGGCATCGACCTCCAGATGGTCTGGCTGCCCGACGACCTGTGCGAGCTGCTGGCCGAACTGGGTTTCCACGTCGCACGCTTCGACTACCGCGACAGCGGGCTCTCCGTCCGTGTCGCGCCCGGCGGGGCGGACGCGCCGGGCGGTGCACCGGTGCAGGTGCCGCCCGAAGGCCCCTACCGGGGCGAGGAGCTGATCGCCGACGTGCTGGCGGTCCTGGACACGTTGGGCTGGTCGTCGGCGCACCTGCTGGGCATGTCACTGGGGGCGGGGATCGCCCAGCATCTGGCCCTGCGGCATCCGGCGCGGGTGCGCTCGCTGGCACTCGTGGGCGGCCTCCGGATGCCGATCGGGGCGGTGGCGAACCTGCGGCACCTGCGGGCGCGCTTCCTGCTCGGCACGCCGGCCCGCCGCTACGGTCCGGACCGCGGCGAGCAGGAGCGCCGGCTGGTCGACGTCTACCGGCTCGCGTGCAGCTCCGCTCATCCGCTGGAGGAGGAGTGGGCTCGCGCGACGGCCGCCCTCGCCTACGAGCGCAGGCCCCCGTCGGCGGCCGTGCCCCGTCGGCAGCTGGCCGCCGTCAGGGAGCTGACGGTCCCCGCCGGAGGGCTGGCGGGCATCACGGCGCCCACCCTCGTGGTGCACGGGGAGGCGGACCCGCTGATCCGCCCGTCCGCCGCACGCGTCCTGTCCCGCGCGATCCCGGGCTCGCGGCTGATGCTGCTGCCGGGCATGGGCCATGTCCTCCCCCGCCCGCTGTGGCCGGTGGTCGGCGAGGCCATCGACCGGCAGTCGGGGCCGGCTTGACGCGGCAGGAGCCCGGGGCGCTCCGCGTCCCGGTGGGCTGGCGGCTGCGGGGGCGGCCACAGCCGGTGGAGGCGCGCGAGGTCCGCGCGTACGAGAGGACGACGGGCACCGTGCTGCCGGAGGCGCTACGCCGCCTGTACCTCGACTGGGGTGCGGGCAGCCTCGGCGGCTTCCTCGATCTGGCTTCGCCACGCGCGATCGTGACCCACCGGGAACTGGTGGGGCCTCTGCTGGAGCCCGAGGACGAGCCACTGATCGCACCGACCGCCGAGGTGCGGGTGTTCGGCAGAACCGTCAACGGCGACCTGGTCGGTTGGGCCGAGGGAGTGGACGAGTTGGACCGCGTGGTGCGGCTGGCCGGTTTCGACCAGCTCCCGCTGGAACCGACGACGGCGGCGTTCCTGGACGCGCTCACCCACGCAGACCTGTTCGGCGTCGGCCCGCTCGACGGCGGGTACCGGGCCGGGCGCCCGGCGGGCTGACCGTCCGCGCGGCCCGGATACGGCACGGACACGCGGACCGGATACGCGGACCGCACGCGCGGCCCGGGTACGGGTGCCCCCGGCGCCCCGTACCGGGTCCCTCGCGCGACGACGGCGGAGGGTGGCGCCGTGTCAGTCCTCGCCGGTGGTCACGCTCACCTCCGGGGAGAAGGCTCCCCAGTGCCCGTCGGGCAGCCGGGCCCGGATCTTCACGGCGTAGGTGACTCCGGGCTCGTTGTCGACGGTCAGCGTGTGGGTGGCCACCCCCACGGGGGCTCCGCTTCCCCAGAGCAGGGTGGTGGCGAAGTCACCGTCGAGGTGGATCTGGTACTCCAGCACGTCGCCGCCGGTCTCGGGCGCGGTCCAGGACAGCTCGATCGTCTGCGTGCCGTCGGCGTCCCGCGCGACCGCCTCGAAGCCGGAGGGGGCGGTGGCCGGTCCCGCCTCACCACCGGCGTCTCCGGAGGTGGTGAGTTCGACCGCCTCGCTGGGCGGTGAGGAGTTGTCGGCGGCGTCGCGCGCGACCACGGTGAAGACGTAGCCGGTTCCCGGCCGCAGACCGGTGATCAGCGTGCTGGTCTCGCTTCCGCCGACGCTGTGGATGCGGACGTCTCCCTGGTGGATGTCGTAGGAGGTGACGGCGATGTTGTCGGAGGCCGGTTCCCAGCTGAGGGTGGCGGCGTGCGCGCCGTCGGCGGCGCCCGTCAGGGCGCCCGGCGCGGTCGGCGGTTCCTCGTCGTCGGTGGCGGCGGAGAAGGTGGTGACGGTGACGGCGCGGCTGTCACCGGAGGTGCCGTGGGCGCTGGTGGCCCGTACGGAGAAGGTGTACTCGGTGTCGGGGGTCAGCCCGGTGATGTCGACCATGTAGGTGGCGGCGGCGACCTCCGCCGCCGGTTCGCCGTCCTGGCGGACCTCGTAGCCGGTGATCCCGGCGTCCTCCGTGCGGTTCCACATCACGTGGACGGAGGTCGAACTGCTGGCTTGGACGGTGAGTCCTGCCGGAGCGGGGGTCTGCTCCGCCTGCGTCGCGCCGCTGGAGCCGCCGCAGGCGGTCAGGGCGAGGCCGAGGAGCAGGGTGAGGACGAGCACGGCGGGGTGGGGGGTCCGTGACACGGTCGCGCCTTCCAACCGAGGGGCAATGGTCTAGACAAAGATGCCCGGTTGGTAGGGACACATCAAGACCCGCGTCGAAGAACTCCTTCACGGATGGCCCGATGGACGGCGACGGGAGCGGCGCACCGGCGACGGTGGCGGTACACCGCTCGGAGCCGGAGGGGTCTCAGCGCAGCCAGCTGTATCGCCGCACCAGCGGCGTCTCCTCCCAGTAACGGCCGAGACCCCAGGTCCGCCCGGCGGCGCAGACGGCGACCAGGATCATGACCAGGGCGTAGACGATGTGCTGGTCGATGAGCGGGTTGGGGGACATGCTGGCCGTGCCGTCCGACATCTCACGGGCGACCGGCCACGCGCCGCCCCAGAGCAGCAGCATCATCCCGGTCCCGGAGACGGCGGCGATCCGCAGCCCGATCCCCGCGACCAGGGCGAGGCCGAGGCCGAGCATCCCGGCCATGTAGGCCCAGTCGACCCATACGGCGCCGGACCAGGCGTGGAAGGTGCTCTCCAGCGGGCCGACCTGCACGCTCTGCAGGTAACCGGCCGCAGGCGAACCGCCGTTGACCCAGGCGCGCTCGGAGGTGGTGGCGTAGCCGAAGCCGAAGGTCTTGTCGAGAAAGGCCCACAGGAAGATGAGGCCGGTGGTGATCCGCAGCGCGGCGAGGAGCCGTGCGGCCGGGGCGTAGGGAGCGGCGGCGCCGCTCGCGGGCTCGCGCTCGGGGACAGCCGTGGTGGGCTGCGGACGGGCATGGCGAAGAACAGACATGGGGGCGTGATCCTTCCGGTGGGGGTGGTGACAGAGACATCCGCCCCAACCAGCCCAGCTCCGCCCGCCTGACTGATTGTCCGATCAGTATCCCGTATTGACGGGCTCACACAAGGACGAGATATGTGCGTCCCCCACACCCGGTGGCGCGGTGCGCGCCACGGTCTCCACCACCCGCTCCACCTGCGGTTCCTCCAGTCCCGCATGAGCTGTCAGCCGCAGACGGGAGATGCCGTCCGGTACCGACGGCGGCCGGAAACAGCCGACATCGACCCCTTCCGCCCGGCAGGCGGCCGCCCAGCCCAGCGCGGCATCGGCCGAGGGCGCCGGGACCGACACCACCGCGCTGCCCGGCGCGCCTCCCGGGCGCAGCCCCCGCGCGGCCAGACCGGCCCGCAGTGCCGCCGCGTTCTCCCCCACCCGCGCCGCCCGCCAGGGCTCCTCGGCCAGGACCCGCAGCGCGGCCAGCGCGGCCGCCGCCGACGCGGGCGCGAGCCCGGTGTCGAAGATGAACGTGCGGGCGGTGTTGACCACATGGTCGATCACCCGGCGCGGGCCGAGCAGCGCACCGCCCTGCCCGCCCAGCGACTTGGAGAGGGTGACCGTCGCCAGCACATCCGGCGCGCCGGCCAGCCCGGCGGCTGCCAGGGCGCCCCGCCCGCCGGGACCGCTCACCCCGAGGCCGTGCGCGTCGTCGGCCAGCAGCACGGCGCCGGCCGCCCGGCAGACGGCCGCCAGGTCGCCCAGCGGCGCGGGTTCGCCGTCGACGGAGAAGACCGAGTCGGTCACCACCACGGCACGTCCCCGATGCCGTGTCAGGACCTTCTCGACCGCCTCCGGTTGGCGGTGGGCGGTCACCGCGACATCCGCGCGCGCCAGGCGGCAGCCGTCGATGACCGAGGCGTGGTTGCGCTCGTCGGAGACGATCAGCGTCCCAGGCCGGGTCAGGGCGGTGATCGCACCGATGTTGGCGCAGTAGCCGGAGGAGAAGACCAGCGCGGCCTCGAAGCCGCAGAACGCGGCGAGTTCCTCCTCCAGCGCGGCGTGCACGGCGGTGCTGCCCGTCACCAGCCGGGACCCGGTGGAGCCCGTGCCCCAGCGCCGGGCGGCGTCGGCGGCGGCACCGGTGACGCGGGGGTCGCGGGACAGCGCCAGGTAGTCGTTGCCTGCGAGGTCCAGCCCGCCGGCCCCGGCGGCGCGCGGCCGCAGCTCCCGGACCAGGCCATGACGGCGGCGCTCGGCCGCCTCGGCGTCGAGCCAGGCCCACACATCGCGCTCGGTCATCGGCGCACCACCCTTGGATATCCGGGCCGTTCACGGTCGGTCTAGAGTGAAACACACGGCCGCCCGGGCTCACCGGGACCGTCGCCGGGGGCACCGGGCCGCCGGCCGCCCACGGGGCGGGAGGGAGCACGTGTGAGCAGCACGCCGCAGGACCCGAGCACCGACCGAGCCAGGCGGGGCGCGCCCGCGCAGGGAGCGCTCACCGCCGATCGCGTCGCGGCGCTGGACCGTGAGCATGTGTGGCACCCCTATGCCTCCATACCGGCCGCCACGGCCCCGCTGGTGGTGGAGTCGGCCTCCGGGGTGCGGCTGCGGACCGCCGGCGGCGCGGAGCTGATCGACGGCATGTCGTCGTGGTGGTCGGCCGTGCACGGCTACCGCCACCCGGTCCTCGACGCCGCCGTACGCGAGCAGCTGGACTCGATGAGCCATGTGATGTTCGGGGGCCTGACGCACGAACCCGCGGTCCGCCTCGCGACCCGGCTGGTGGAGATCACCCCGGAACCGCTGCGCCATGTCTTCCTCGCCGACTCCGGATCGGTCTCCGTCGAGGTCGCGCTGAAGATGTGCCTGCAGTACTGGCGTTCGCTGCGGCGCCCGGAGAAACGGCTGCTGATGACCTGGCGGGGCGGCTACCACGGCGACACCTGGCACCCGATGTCGGTGTGCGACCCGGAGGGCGGCATGCACGAGCTGTGGTCGGGGCTGCTGCCCCGCCAGCTGTTCGCCGAGGCGCCCCCGGCCGACTTCGCCGACGGACCGGACGAGGAGTACGCGCGGCGGCTGCGCGAGATGCTCGCCGAGCACGCGGACCGGCTCGCGGCCGTCATCGTCGAACCCGTGGTGCAGAACGCGGGCGGGATGCGCTTCCACTCCCCCGCCTATCTGCGGGTGCTGCGCGAGGCGTGCGACGAGCACGACGTGCTGCTGGTCTTCGACGAGATCGCCACCGGGTTCGGCCGCACCGGTGAACTGTTCGGCGCCGACCACGCGGGCGTCTCCCCGGATGTGATGTGCGTCGGCAAGGCGCTGACCGGCGGTTACCTCACGCTGGCGGCGGCGCTGTGCACCACCGCGGTGGCCGAGGGCATCGCCAGCGGCGAGGTGCCGGTGCTGGCGCACGGGCCCACCTTCATGGGCAACCCCCTCGCCTGCGCGGTGGCCGCCGCCTCCGTGGACCTGCTGCTCGCGCAGGACTGGCGGGCGGAGATCGCCCGGATCGAGGCGGCCCTGACGGCCGGGCTCGCGCCGGCCGCCGAGATCCCCGGGGTCCGTGAGGTGCGGGTGCTCGGCGCGATCGGTGTGGTGGAGCTGGACCGTCCGGTGGACATGGCGGCGGCCACCGCGGCCGCCGTCGCCGAGGGTGTGTGGCTGCGCCCCTTCGGCCGGCTGGTGTACACCATGCCCTGCTATGTGACCGACGACGAGGACCTGGCGCGGATCTGCGCGGCCGCGGCCGCCGTCGCCCGCGCCGCGTGAGGACCCGCGCGCGACCGCGCGGGCGGCGCCGGGCGCGCCCTCGGTGGCCGGTACGGACTGTGGCCGGGAACGGCCGGAAAAGAGTGCACGGGTGAACGTGCTGGTGGTGACGGGGACGGGCACCGAGGTCGGCAAGACCGTGGTCACGGCGGCGCTGGCGAGCGCCGCGCTGGCCGCCGGGCGCCGGGTAGCGGTGGTCAAGCCCGCCCAGACCGGAGTCGGTCCGGACGAGCCGGGGGACATCGCGGAGGTGCTGCGGCTGGCGGGCCCGGAGGTCACCGGCATCGAACTCGCCCGCTTCCCGGAGCCGTTGGCGCCCGCGACAGCGGCGCGACGGGCCGGGCTGCCGCCGATGACGGCGGCACGGGCGGCCGCCGCCGTCCGGGAGACGGCCGCCGGTCACGACCTGGTGCTGGTCGAGGGGGCGGGCGGCCTTCTGGTGCGCCTGGACGACGCCGGTTCGACACTGGCGGACGTGGCGGGACTGCTGCGCGCCCCCGTCCTCGTGGTGGCGTCGGCGGGCCTGGGAACCCTCAACGCCACCGCGCTAACCGCCGAGGCGCTGCGCTCCCGGGGACTGACCTGCCGGGGAGTGGTGGTGGGCAGCCTGCCCGCCGAGCCCGGACTGGCGGAGCGCTGCAACCTCACGGACCTAGCGGAGGTCGCCGGCGCTCCCCTGCTGGGCGGGGTGCCCGCCGGCGCGGGCCGGCTCGACCCCGCCGTCTTCCGCGACCGGGCCGGGAGCTGGCTGGACGGGGCCCTGAGCTGACCGGGCACCGCCCCGCAGCGAGGCCAGGTAGTCGTTGTAGGCGTTGAGTTCACGGTCACCGTCGCGGTCGGCCGCCCGGTCCGCCCGCCGTGCGAGGCGCTGCTCGGAGACATACCACTGCGCCACCAGGGCGATCAGCACGATCACGGTGGGGATCTCACTGAAGGCCCAGGCGATCCCGCCCGCCGCCGTCTGGTCCGCGAGGGCGTCGGTGGCCAGCGACGGGCTCGGATCGGCGTACGTCCGCACCATCGGCTCACTCGCCATCATCAGCGCGATGCCGAAGAAGGCGTGGAAGGGCATGGTGGCGAAGAGCTCCAGCATCCGCATCAGGTAGCCGGGGCGGTGCGGGCCCGGGTCCACGCCCATGATCGGCCAGAAGAAGACCAGGCCGACGGCGAGGAAGTGCAGCATCATCGCCACATGCCCCGGCCGGCTCTCCATCAGCAGGTCGAAGAGCGGCGTGAAGTAGAGCCCGTACAGGCTGGCGATGAACATCGGGATGGTGAACAGCGGGCTGGAGACCATCCGTACGTACCGGCTGTGCAGCAGCCCGCGCAGCAGTTCGCGCGGCCCGGTACGTCCCCGGGGGGCGGCCGGCAGCGCCCGCAGCGCGAGCGTCACCGGAGCGCCCAGCAGCAGCAGGATCGGCGAGAGCATGCTGATGATCATGTGCTGCGTCATATGGACGCTGAACAGGACCATGCCGTAGTCGTTGAGAGCCGTGCAGGTCACCAGCAGCACGGAGAGCACGCCGAGTGTGAACGAGACGGTCCGGCCGGTCTGCCACCGGTCGCCACGGCCCACCAGCCGGGTGACGCCCCACAGATAGAGGGCGAGGACGCCGAGCGAACCGACCAGGAACACCGGGTCGGGGCTCAGTTCCAGCATCCGTCCGAACGTGAACGGTGGCAGCTCCGCCATCCCACCGTGATCGCCGTGTCCCATCCGGCCGCTCCCGTTCTGTGCTGATTGCCCGGACCAGCATAGATCGCGTCCCTACCCGCTCCCGGCCCGGGGGCGCCTGCTCCCGGCCCGGAGCGGGGTCGGCCGCGGCGCCCCCGGCCGGGCACCGCGACCGGACGCGCTCCGGCCCCGCCGCCCGCGCCCGGGCCGGGATGGCGCGGGCGGGACCGGCGGGGCCGGAGGGTGGTGGTGCGGGTCGCTCAGGCCGGCTGGGTGGCGGCCGCGATGCGCTCGGCGCGCAGCGCGTCGTACCAGCGGTCGTCGACCGGCGGCAGCGCGTTGACGTCCAGCGCCAGCTTGAGCAGATGGTCGGCGATCAGCGGGTTGCGGGCGAGCACCGGGCCGTGCAGGTAGGTGCCGAACACGGTGTCGGCCCAGGCGCCCTCGGTGCCGTCGCCGACGCCGTTGCCGTTGCCCAGCCGGACGGTGGCGAAGGGCCGCACACCGGGGCCGAGGCGGGTGACGCCCTGGTGGTTCTCGAACCCGGTGACCTCCGGCAGCCCCAGGCTGGGGTCGGCGTCACCGAGGACGTCGCCGACGCAGCGCTCGGCGCCGCCCCGGACGCTGACCACGTCGAGGAGCCCGAGGCCGGGCTCCGGCTTGCCGAGGTCGTTGACGAACTCGTGGCCGATGATCTGGTACCCGGCGCACACCGAGAAGACGATGGCGCCGTTCTCCACGGCCCGCTCCAGCCCGCCGTCGCGGCGCAGCCGCTCCGCGGCCAGCCGCTGGGGCCGGTCCTCGCCGCCGCCGATCAGGTAGATGTCGCCGGAGGTGGGGACGGGCTGGTCGGACCGCACGTCGATGCGGTCCACCCGCAGCCCGCGGCGGCGGGCGCGGCGCTCGACGACGAGGGCGTTGCCCTGGTCGCCGTAGGTCGAGAGCAGGTCGGGGTAGATCCACACCACGCGGAGGCTGGTGTCACTCATGGCTTCCG
Organism: Streptomyces otsuchiensis; assembly: GCF_004305975.1. Taxonomy (GTDB): domain Bacteria; phylum Actinomycetota; class Actinomycetes; order Streptomycetales; family Streptomycetaceae; genus Streptomyces; species Streptomyces otsuchiensis. The sequence goes on along the minus strand of NZ_BHZI01000029.1, from coordinate 9,185 downwards.
TCCTTCGGGCGGTAGGGGTCAGTTGCCGACGACGCGGCGCAGGTCCTGGAAAGCGGTGTAGTTGGCGATCGCCTCGATCCGGCCGGGCGGGAGCGCCGCCATGGCCTGCTGGAGCGTCTCGTGGACGGTGAACTCCAGCCCGGCGACCTCCAGCCGCACCGCGAGGTCGAGCCTGCGGTCACCGATGACGGCGATCGGGTGCCCGGCCAGCCGGGTGTAGTCCACGTCCCACAGCCAGGAGGTGTCGGTGCCGTCGGCCCCCCGGGCGTTGACCGAGAGCACCACGGGGTTGGGCGGCGGGTCGATGAGCGAGAAGGTCTCCAGCCAGCCCGCCGGGTTCTTGGCCAGCAGCAGCCGGATCTCGCGGTCCTGGTAGGCCACCACGTCGTAGCGTCCGGCGACGGCGCTGACGGTCTGCATCCGTTCGAGCGCGACCTGCGGGGAGACCCCGAAGGTCGCGGCGACAGCGGCCGAGGTTGCCGCGTTGGCCTTGTTGGCACGGCCGGGCAGCTGGAGCTGGATAGGCCAGGCCGACCCGTGCGGGTCCAGCACGTGGTCGCCGGAGAGGACCCAGCTCGGGGTCGGGCGGGCGAACCCGCACTCCCCGCAGACCCAGCCGTCGTCCGGACGCTGGAGCACGCCGCCGCAGGCCGGGCAGGACCAGGCGTCGTCCTTCCACTCCTGGCCGGCCGCGACCCAGACGACGTGCGCCGAGGACGAGGCGGCCCAGACGACCAGCGGGTCGTCGCAGTTGGCGACGATGACGGCCTTCGAGCCCTCCAGGCCGGTACGCCAGTGCTCGGCGAGCATCCGGGTCTCGCCCGCGCGGTCCAGCTGGTCGCGGGAGAGGTTCAGGAGCGCGATGACCTTCGGGGTGACGTCGCGGGCCACGGTCGCGAGGTACTTCTCGTCCACCTCGATGACGCCGAATCTGGCGTCCGACCCGCCCGCCAGGGCGGAGGTGATGCCCGCGGGCATGTTGGCGCCCAGCGCGTTGGAGACGACCGGCCCGCCGGCGCGCAGCGCCTCGGCGATCAGCCGGGTGGTGGTGGTCTTGCCGTTGGTCGCCGAGACCAGGACCACGTCCAGATGCTGCGCCAGACGGGCGAGCAGGTCGGGGTCGAGCTTCAGGGCCACGCGGCCCCCGATCACCGACCCGCTGCCGCGGCCCGCGGCCCGGGACACGGCTGCCGCTGCCTTGCCTGCCGTCACGGCCAACCTGGCGCGCGGCGACAGCGGTTCAGTGCTCTCCGTCATCGTGTCTGTTCCTCCTTGCCCCTTGGTAGCGCCCACCCTATCGATGTCCGGGAGTGCCGCCGCCGCACGGCGCCGCGGCAGGCGGGGGTCTGCGGGGAGGCGCACGTCACAGACCGCCGCGCATAGCCGTGTTTGACCGTCGTTCACCCATATGAACCGATCAGATGTTGTGCACCCTGGGTGGGGATTACGGTGCGAAGAGTGACCTGCGTGCCGCGATGTCTGGAGCCCTCATGATCTTGTCCATCTCCGGCGTGGTCCTGTTCGGGATCATCGTCTTCCTCTTCTTCCGCAAGGACGGCCTCAAGCCGATGCACGCCGTCGTGTGCGCCCTCTTCGGCTTCTATCTCGCCGGGAGCGCCATCGCGCCGAGCATCCAGGCCGGCAGCGACAGCGTGGCCAACCTGCTGGGCGGGATCGCCCTCTGACCGAGCCGCCACGGGGCCGGGGGCGAAGCCCCGCCGGCCCCGGGCGGGCCGCCCCCGCACGGTGGAGGTACCGGTGCTGGAGACGTTCCGTTCACTGCCCGGTCGCGCGAACCGGCTGACGGAGGTCGTGCGGACTCCGCCCGACCCGCGCGTACTGACGGCGCTGCCCGCCACCCTGGGCAGCGGCCTGGCCGTCCTGGCCCGCTCCGCCGGGACCCGCTGCCGGCGGACGCCGCCCGAACGCCGCCTGCCGCTGGCCGCGTTGGTGGTGACCGGGCTGGTGCTGCTGTGGCTGCTCCCCGGCGGGCTGCCACTGGCCGGCGCCGCACTGCTGGCCGGCGCGCTGGTGGCCGGCCGGCGGGCGGCCCGCTCCGGCGCCGCGCGGGCCGCCGAGGCCGAGGAGGAGAAGCAGGAGCAGCAGGCGCGGCTCGGCACCCTCTACGAGGCGCTGGTCCCGCACTTCGGCGCGCCCGAGGGCTGCCCGGCGGAACCGGCGTACGCCTATGGCGGGCAGTGGGACGAGGTGTTCGAGGAGCACTCCTTCGACGGCGACCGTCTCACCGGGCTCCGGCTGCGCTACCCCGCCCACTTCCCCGACGGCGATCCCGCCGCCCGCGCCCGGGTGGAGGAACTGCTGACGGCGAAGACCGGCCGGGACCGCGAGCTGTGCCTGCGCTGGGACGAGGAACGCAACCGGCTGCGGATGACGGTGCTGGAGCCGCTGCCGTCCGGGCTGTGCGCCCAGCGGTTCGTGACCGGCCCCGGCGAGACGGTGCTCGGCTTCACCGACGCGGACGCGGTCGACCGCACCGTGCCGGTCACCGACGACACCGCCGCCGGGGAGAGCCTGGACGCCGCGCCGGTGGTCTGGCGGACCGGCGCCCGCTCCCCCGCCGCGCATCTGCTCGCCACCGGCGAACCGGGTTCCGGCACCACCTCGCTGCTGCGCTCGGTGGTGCTCCAGGCGCTGGGTGACGGTGACGTCCTGCTGGTGGACGGCAGCGGTGCGGGTGAGTTCGCCTGCTTCGCGGGGCGGCGCGGGGTGCTGACGGTGGAGTCGACCCCGGCGGGGGCCGCCGCCGCGCTGGAGTGGGCCACGGTGGAGACCGAGCGGCGGCTGGCCGAACTCGCGCGGGCACGGCAGGCGGCGGTGCCCGACCACCCGGTTCCGCTGCGGCCGCTGTGGATCGTCCTGGACCGGCCCGCGCTGCTCAGCCACCGCGCCCGGGTGGCGGGCGTCCGTGACCCGCAGGAACTGCTGGAGGTGCCGCTGCGGCACGGACGGGCGGCGGAGGTGACGGTCGCGGTCGCCGAGCAGCTGGACGGACTGGGGGCACTCGCCCCGGCCGTCACCGGCTGCACCGGAGCCCGGGTGGCACTGGGCCCCGTCCCGGGCGCGCTGCTGCCGCAGGTGCTCGGCGCCACACCGGGCAGCACGGCGCCGCCGCAGGTCCCGGTCGGGCGCGGCTACGCCCGGCTCGCCCCCGGGCCGGTCCTGCGGCTGCAGGTCCCGGCCACACCCGACCCGTACGACGACACCACCGAGGAACGGCAGCGCACGGCGGTGCTCGCGCTACTGCCCGAACGCCCGGCCCCGCCGGCCGCCGAGGAGCCGGGCGACGCCGGGGACGGCACCGTCGCCGGCGGCATGGCGGGCGCCGGCGGCCCGGCGGAACCCGGAGCCGACACGGCCGCCCGCACGGGCGGGTGACTCCCCCGGGCGGCGGGCCACGGACCCGTCAGGTGATGTAGCTCTCCGGGGTCTGGGGGGACGCCGGCCCGCCCTCCCGGAGCAGCGCCGCGGCCGTGGCGAGCCGGGAGACGGCCTCGTCGGCGAGCGGCCCGGGCAGGGTGAACGGCAGCCGCAGATACCCCTCGAAGGCACCGTCGAGCCCGAACCGGGTACCGGCGGGCACCCGCACCCCGTGCCGTTCGGCGACATCGGCGAGCCGGGAGCCGGAGAGGCCGCCGGCCCGCACCCAGAGCGTCAGACCGCCCTCGGGCACGGCGAACTCCCAGTCCGGCAGGCGGGAGCGCAGCGCGGCCGCCAGCGCGTCACGGTTGTCGGTCACCTGACGCCGCCGCAGCGCCACCGCCGCGTCCCAGCCGTCCCCGTTCATCAGCCGGGCGACCGCGAGCTGTTCGAAGACCGGGCTGCCCAGGTCGGCGTAGGCGCGGGCCGCGACCAGGCTGCGCACCGTCTCGGGGGCGGCGCGCACCCACCCGATCCGCATCCCGGCCCAGAACGCCTTGCTGGCCGAGCCGATGGTGATGACGGCCGATCCGCCGGGGTCGAAGGCACAGACGGGGCGGGCCGGGGTGGCGCCGGGGCGGAGGTCGAGGTCGTGCATCGTCTCGTCGACGATCAGCAGAGTCCCGGCGGCGCGCGCCGCCGCGACGAGCTCCCGGCGCTGCTCCTCGTCGGCGAGCGCGCCGGTGGGGTTGTGGAAGTCGGCGACGACGTAGGCCAGTCGCGGCGCGGCGTCGCGCAGGACCCGTCGCCAGGCGGGCAGGTCCCAGCCGCTGAGCCCCTCCCCCATGGCGACCGGAACCAGCCGGGCCCCGGTGTCCCGCATCAGCTGGAGGACATTGGCGTAGGAGGGGTGCTCGACCGCGACACGCTCGCCCCGGGCGGCCAGGAGCCGGCGCACCGCTGCCACGCCGCCCATGGCGCCGGTGGTGACCATGATCTGCTCGGGCATGGTGGGCACACCGCGCGCGGTGTAGCGGTCGGCCAGGGCGCGGCGCAGCGCGGGCAGACCGGCGGGGAAGTCGCCGTGGGTGCCGGTGGTGGTGCGCAGGTCGGGCAGTGCCTCCTGGAACGCCCGGGTGAGCAGCGGCTCCGGTGCGGGCAGCGCGGCGTAGCCGAGGTCGATCACCGAGGAGGCGGCGTCTGGCGGCAGCGGGTCGAGGCCCCCGGTGGGGGGCGCCTGCCCGGCGGGCACCGTGGTCCAGCTGCCGGCGCCTCTGCGTGACTCCAGGAAGCCGTCGGCGCGCAGCGCCTCGAAGGCGGAGGCGACGGTGGTGCGGCTGACGGACAGGGCGGTCGCCAGTTCGCGTTCGGCGGGGAGCCGGGCGGAGACGGGAATCCGCCCCTCCAGCACCAGGTAGCGCAGGCCGTCGGCGAGCGCGCGGTAGGCGGGCAGCCGTGCCGGGCGGGTCCCGGGTGTCCCGGGGACCCGGGTGGCTGCCTCCTGGGGGTGGCTTCCGAGGAGGCGGCGCAACTGCGTCGCGCCCACGGTGGACGTCCAGTCAGTCATGCGAGCGGTCCACTTCTTCGCGATTGGCCCTGGGAAGGGATGCCAATACCCTCCATGCTGCCAGAGCCCGGGAGGGAGCGGCATCCCCGGGATCGTTGCGGTCCTGTGGACGCGGGCGGAGGCCGGCGCCTCACGGAGGACGCGCGACACCAGCGGTACCCGGCTGGATCGGCGGCGCGGGCGCACAGCGGGAGGGAAGACGGTCATGGCGGTGACGGAACCGGAGGACGGTGCCCACGCCGGCGCGAGGTCCGCGTCGCGGCGACTGCCGCGGCGTGCGGCGCAGTTGGTGGTGGGCCTGGTCCTGTACGGGGCGAGCGTGGCCCTGATGGTGCCCGCCGGGCTCGGGCTCTCGCCGTGGGACGTCTTCCACCAGGGGGCCGCCGAGCGGATCGGCCTGTCCATCGGCACCACCGCGATCCTCGCGAGCGTGGCGGTGCTGCTGCTGTGGATTCCGCTGCGGGAGCGGCCGGGGGTCGGGACGTTCAGCAACGTGGTGGTCGTCGGGCTCTCGATGGACGCGACGCTGGCGCTGCTGCCGGAGATGACCACCCTGTCCGTCCGGGTGCCGGTGCTGCTGCTGGCCGTGGTGCTCAACGGGGCGGCCACCGGGATGTACATCGCCGCCCGGTTCGGCCCCGGACCGCGCGACGGCCTGATGACGGGGCTGCACCGGGTCTCGGGCCGGTCGGTGCGGCTGGTGCGCACCGCGATCGAGGCGGTGGTGCTGAGCGCCGGGTTCCTGCTGGGCGGCACCGCGGGAGTGGGCACCGCCCTGTACGCGCTGGCCATCGGTCCGCTGGCGCAGCTCTTCCTGCGCCTCTTCGAGGTCCCGGACGCGTCGCGGAGGCGGGCCACCGGGTGACCGCCGGATGCCTCGTTCGGCCCCATCGGTTTCGCCGCCGGGGCCCGCGCCGGGTACAGTACGCGGTTGGCCCCGTCGGGCGAGCCGTTACGCGCGTAGCCCCACCACGGGTCACCGGGTGACATCACTCAGTCAGATGTGACAAACCGGACGTGGGCGGGTAAGAGACAGACTGCGACGCGACGGGCGACGAGTATCCCTGAGCGGGAATCTTCACCGCCGACCGGACGTTGACGGGATGACGACGACAGCTACACCTGTCATGTGGGCGACCAGCCCGGGAGGCACGATTCATGAGTGAGCGAGCTCTACGCGGCACGCGGCTCGTGGTGACCAGCTACGAGACAGACCGCGGCATCGACCTGGCTCCCCGCCAGGCGGTGGAGTACGCATGTGAGCGAGGGCATCGGTTCGAGATGCCCTTCTCCGTGGAGGCCGAGATCCCTGCGGAGTGGGAGTGCAAGGTCTGCGGCGTGCAAGCGCTGCTGGTGGACGGTGACGGGCCGGAGGAGAAGAAGGCCAAGCCCGCCCGTACCCACTGGGACATGCTGATGGAGCGGCGCACCCGCGAGGAGCTGGAGGAGGTGCTGGCCGAACGGCTGGCGGTCCTGCGCTCCGGCGCGATGAACATCGCGGTGCACCCGCGGGACAGCAGGAAGTCCGCCTGACGGACGGACTGCGGTACCGGTACGAACGGCGCGGGGCCGGACACCCTCTGGGTGTCCGGCCCCGCGCCGTTGTGCGTGCGTGGTGACGGTGGTGGTGGCGGGGTCAGCCGCGCGGTGTACCGCCTCCGGTGACGGGACCGCCGGGAGCCGGGCCTTCGGGAGCCGGGCCTTCGGGGGCGCCCGGACCGTCCGGGCCGTCGTCGGGGTCGATGACCTCGCCACGGACCACCTTGCCGTCGGGACGGCGCATCCGCAGCTGCTCGTCCACCGTGCGGACCTCCTGGTAGGCGGCGCCCAGCGGCCCCGCCTTGCCGATCAGGAAGGCGCCGGCGGCGCCCCGCAGCAGCGAGGCAGTGGGCGGGAAGAGGCAGAGCAGCCCGAGGACATCGGACAGCAGCCCGGGCACCATCAGCAGGATGCCGCCGATCGCCGCGAGGCCGTTGCCGCCACGGGTCGACGGCGGTTCCGGCCGCCCCGCCTGCGCCGCCTGGAGCGTCTCACTCATGCGGCGGAAGGCACGGCGGCCCGCCCGCTGGAGCACGACCATGCCGAGCAGCAGGCCCCCCAGCAGCACCAGGAAGACGGTCAGGCCGCCTGCGACACGTCCGAGCAGGAGCAGCAGCCAGATCTCGGCCACGGCCCAGACGACGGCGAACAGGGGCAAGAACGTCCGCGCCCGGCCACCGCGACGCGGTGACCGTCCGTCGGACGGGCGGGGATCGATGGGGGGCGGGCTACCGGTGGTCATGGTTCAAGTGTGCCTGCGTCCGGTGATCCGGCGGAACCGGGAGGCGACACCCCAGGCGGTCACCCGCCACAGTGCCTCCGTCACGATGGACCTGCTCATCTTGCTGTCGCCGTGGGCGCGTTCGACGAAGGTGATGGGCACCTCGACGATCCGGTGCCCGGCGCGCGCGGCCCGGTGCAGCAGATCCACCTGGAAGCAGTAACCCTGCGAGGCCACGTCGGCCAGCAGCGACGGCTCCAGCACATGGCCGCGCAGCGCGCGGAAGCCGCCGGTGGCGTCCAGTACCGGCAGGTCCAGCAGGGCACGGGAGTAGCGGCTGCCGCCCCGGGAGAGCAGTTCCCGGTAGCGGGGCCAGTGGACGATGCGGCCGCCGGGGACCCAGCGGGAGCCGATCACCACGTCGGCGGAACGCAGCGCGGTCAGCAGCCGGGGCAGTTGCTCGGGCTGGTGGGAGCCGTCGCCGTCCATCTCCACCAGCACCCCGTAGCCGCGGTCGAGCCCCCAGCGGAACCCGTCGAGGTAGGCGGCCCCCAGTCCCTCCTTGGCGGGACGGTGCAGCACGCTCACCCGCGGGTCCTCGGCGGCGAGGGCGTCCGCGACCGCTCCGGTGCCGTCCGGGCTGTTGTCGTCCGCGACCAGCACGTCGGCGTGGGGCACGGCGGCCCGCAGCCTGCTCACGAGCGGCCGGATGCTGTGGGCCTCGTTGTAGGTGGGGATGACGACGAGCACCGGGCCGACGGCGCCGCCGGGCCGGGGTGCGGGGGCGTTCACGCGGGACGTTCCCCCGTACGTGGCCCCCCGTCCGGGGCCGCGGCCCGGTCCGGCCCGCGTTCGGAGGCGGCGCCGCCGCCGGGGCCGTCGCCCGTCGGCGCCGGTGGCGTCTCGCCGCCGGTTTCCGTAGCGGTCTCCGTACCGGTCTCCGTCCACGCGGCGTCCTCGCCACCGGACGCCGGAGGGCCGACGGCCCCACGCCGGGCGGCGCGGCCGCGGCCGAGGGCCCAGCCCCAGGCGAGCAGGCCGGCGACGGCGAGGCTCCACTCGGGTACGGCGCCCACCCGGTCGGCGACGGTCCGCTCGTCCCGCAGCGGGAGATCCCCGGTCAGCACGTCCTGGGTGAACTCCTCGGTTCGCTGCTCCACCGTGCCGTCGGGGGCGACGATGGCGCTGATCCCGCTCGGTGCGGAGGTGACGATGGCGCGGCCGTGCTCGACGGCGCGCAGCGAGGACATCGCCAGCTGCTGCTCGGGCTGGCCCGTCCGGCCGTAGGTGGCGTTGTTGGTCTGGATGACCAGGGCGCGGGCCCCGGCGTTGACGGTGTCGCGCACGATGCCGTCGTAGGCCACTTCGAAGCAGATCACGTCGCCGAGCCGGGCGGGCCCGACGTCCAGGACGCCGGTCGTCTCGCCCGGCCAGAAGTCGCGCGGAACCCGCTCCAGGCGGGTGATGAACGTGCTGAGCACGTCGCGGTAGGGCACGTACTCGCCGAAGGGCACCGGGTGCTGCTTGGTGTAGGAGGCGCCCGGGCCGGTCTCGGGATCCCAGACGATGCCCTGGTTCTCGACGTAGCCCTCCTCGGTGGGATGGTCGACGAGCGCCCCCACCAGGATCGGCACGCCGACGGCGCGTGCGGCCCGGTCGATGGCGTTGTACGCCTCGGGGTGGCGGTGCGGGTCGAGGTCGGAGGCGTTCTCCGGCCAGATCACCAGGTCCGGCTGTTCCTCCCGGCCCGCCCGGATGTCCTCGGCCAGGCCCAGGGTGGCCTCGACGTGGTTGTTGAGGATGAGCATCGGCCGGCCGAGGAAGTCCATGCCCGGCTGCTGCACGTTGCCCTGCACGACGGCGATGCGCACGGTGTCGTCGGCCGCGGTGTGGACCGGGACCGCGTAGCCGGCCAGCACGGTGGCGGCGGCCAGCCCCGCGGCGCCCGCCGCGGGCAGGGCCGCGCGGGAGGCCACGGCA